>CAYSZA010000316.1:0-3379 GCA_964435275.1 uncultured Methanosarcinales archaeon
TATCCTTTGGTTTGATTTCCACGCTGGTCTGGGCAAGTCCGACTAGCCCTTTTCCCGGACTGTATGCTCCTGCAAAGAGATAATAAGAGCCTGGAGGTAGGTCAAAAGTTGTAAGTGAGAGTGCCTTCTGGTTTTTTTCACCTATTGATATTGAGCCTTTGCCGTTTCCTATCATGGTCTGGATTTCTGTCTGGAGTTCACTTCTGGTAAGTTTTGATTTATAATTTGAGGAGTTAATGTTAAATTCATCAATAAGATCCACATCATTTACTATTACTGAAGTGCCATTCCTAGTACCATCAGAATCTATTTTTATATCTGCTTTATACGCTTCCTTACGGATCAGTATAGCCCCATACGTACAGTTATTTTCATTTGGGGCATCTTCAAGTGCCATGCGTGTATCCAAATTTTCTCCATCTACTATACTTACAGGAGATGAAATGCTTAGTTCGTGTTCCGCAACTATAAAGGCAGTTGCAGAAAGGACTGTCAGGCTGCTATCTTCATTTTCCTGAATCATAACTATGCAGTACTGCCCTGAATCAAGCGAGCCCAAATTATAATTTAATATGTCGCCATCTTCTCCGAGAACAGCAGAGTATCTCTTATACTCTCCATCCAAGTTACTGTGGAAGAGATTGTCTAAGTTTCCTATATCTCCTGCCATGAATGAATCAAAAATTCCGTATAAAGAGTCTGAAGTGACATTGAAAAGATAAATTCCTACCTCTCCCTCCAGGTATGAGTCTCCATAAAAAGACATGTTTACTTTCTCTCCAGGCAGGTAGACGGGGTGGGTGAGATAATTAGAACTTGTCGGGTAAGTTATTCTATAAGTTTTATTTTCCTTATCGTATAAAGTTCCCGAAGCTCCACCATATTTAGTAGATTTCGGGCCGCTGTACTCAAGTCTTATCGGATGGGGAAGTTGAATACTTCTTCCTTCATACGGGCGTTCCATTATAATCCAGTTCCCTTTCTCTGGGTTGCTGGTATGATCCAGAATGTAGACAACCCTATCAGTAAAGTTTATACCACCAATAGGGCTTACTTCCTTTTTGCTGTTGTCTGCAACTGCTGTTGCAGAGGTTAATATAAACACAGTTAGTGCAATTATTAGTAGACTCTTTTTCAAACGTATACCCCCATTATACTTATTGGACGCTTCTAACCGCCCCCTATTTCATGATAGCAAATTTTCTTTTATGGTTTATTACGCGGAATCTCAAGCGGAATTGATGTCCCTTACTTCCTTCTTGAGTATAATATCAGGACAAAAGCTGCTACTCCGGCTCCTGCCAGCAGATAATATTTATCTGTAGAAGATCCAAGAAATTCGTGCTTTTGGATGCTTTTTTCCGTGGGCTGTGCCTGAGTTCTCTTTTCCTCCAGATCATTTTCTGGAGTCAGGATCTCAGAATCGTTTTTTTCTTCCAGGGCTTTGGAAGCCACTGGTTCTTCAGAAGGCTCAGTCTCTGGTAAAACAGAAGATTTGTTTTCCGTTGATGGTGTAAATTTAGTCTTTTCAGAAGATGATCTGGTGGAAGTGGATGACCTGGTGGAAGTGGATGAACTGATGGAAGTCGAATCTGAGTTTCTCTCAGGCTGAATAGTTACCTTTCTAGTCGAGCTTCCCACCTTTATCTCAAAATCTCCCGACGGAACGGCTTTTGTATTATAACTGTAACTGAAATCTCCTTTCGAATCAGTTTCTATTCCCTGATAAGCTGTGATTTTCAGGTCCACATTTGGAGTTCCTTCACTAGCATACCCGTCAATTTTTATTAAGTAAGTTCCCGGAGGAACGCTTGATTGAGATACGGTCGCAATTTCTCCTGAAGCTTCTGAACTTTTTGCTACCCATACAATAGTCTTTACCCGCACGTTGAGGTTTTTGGCTCCCCTTGCCTCAACTGTAAAACGGTTATCTAAACCCCATGGAATTTTTACATCTTCAAGCGTATATTCAAATTTTCCCTCTGAGACAGGAATAGTTTTCTCAAAGGTCACGAATAAATCAACTTTCTCTCCTGGGGATGCACTCCCTTTTATACTGATGGTGTCCCCACAAACAGGTTCTTGAGGGGAAAACTCCCAGTTATTAACGGACGCAGTTGCAGGTGAAGTTACCATTAAAATCAGAGCTGAAAGGGAGGTAACCAAAAAAACAAACAGTTTTCTTTTATTGTGTAAGTCAGTCAAATTGTGCATAGGAGTTACTCCTTTTCAAATTATGCCTTAATATTTTCAATATGTTCGAATTGTCCAACCATGATTGTTTTATTAAGTAGTTTCCCCAAAAATTATGCTTGCAAGATAATTTTCAAACTTTTCTATAAGTGAGATATTAGTTATCGTTTACAGTATCACATATCTTATACAAAAAAGTAAAAGAGTTTAAGATTCAAATCCTAAGTATAATTTAGCTGATATTGTCAACTGGATTCCAAACCCCCAGATTTTATTTGTTCTGTTACAGGTCTATTAGTCATCTATAACTACTAAGGTTTATATTACTTTCTAAATTTCTGTATGTTTGCCGGGGGGTTCAGGGCATTTTCATCATTTAAATCATTTTCAATTTTAGTAAAAGATAGAATAAATCTCACTTTCGCACACTGGCGTGACTTCAAATTTTACTTTCCTACTGCTTACGTGATTAGTATATATTGCCAATTGTTGAGTCAAACAAAAATTTTTTATACCTTGCAGTTCTTTTAACAAGTACCTTTGCAACAAATAGGATAAGTTCTGTATTCTATGGGGGCATTAATATGTTATTGAGCATTATATCTTCGAGTGCAATTTCTTCGAGTGCAATTTCTTCGAGTGCAATTTCAATGGTTACAACTCCTGGACTTCCTCAATATGGGGTCTCAGCTGTTATCGGGCTTATAGCTCTTCTTTCTGTAAAAGAGGTTCTCTCAGCATCTGAGAAATGGAATAGTTCTCTTAACAGTTCGCTCAACCTGGCAATCCTGCCTTTACTCTTCTGTTTTGCAGGAATTCTTTTGTTCAAGGTTTCAGCAATTGTCTTCCCTTAACAGCTCACTAAACCTGGCAATCCTGCCTCCTTTTTCCTTTTTTCTTTTTGGAGGACTGCCTTCCCTGAGATTTTAGGAACTGTGTATAGGTAGTCCTGAAAGTTTACTTTAACTTTTTCACTTTTTTTATATAGATGATTTATTTTGACATTTTGCTTCCTAATCTCTATCTTTAGATCCTTTTTCAGTTCTTAGTGTCGCGTCAATAGTAAAATATCGTATAAAATCGATTACAAATATTCAAAATCATTCAATCCTTGAAGGTTGACGCAACATTAGTCTCCTTTTCAGATAAATCATTTTCAGATCTATTTACAAAATTCTTTGTCAAA
>CAYSZA010000317.1:0-3373 GCA_964435275.1 uncultured Methanosarcinales archaeon
ATGTAAAAAGCATACTGGGAAAATCCATATTCTTTTTCTGGAATCCAGCAGCGTTTCTGTGCCCACCGCCGCCGTACTGCTGGGCAATTCCGGCACAGTCAGGGGAATCGGGGTTTCCTGAATCCGACCTCAGGCTGAATACCACCATATCCTCTACTGCCTGCCACATGACAGCAATGTCATATTCAGGTTTCCTGTAGATGAATTCCCCAAGCTCGGAGATATTTCCGGTAGTGTTTACAAGCCTGGCTCTCCAGTTATGGAAGGTGAAATCCACCCCACGATCGAAGGCTTTCTGAAGCTTGTAATTTTGAGCTTCGAGGAGCAATTCCCCAATATATATCATTTTATTTACTGTATCCTCGTATTCCGAACTGAGAAGCACGTCCCATGCGGCATTATCAGGGGTTTTTACAATAAGACTGAAGCCTGCGCTGAAAGCCCTGGTCTCAGCATATTCAAACCTCCACATATCCTTATCCCCTATATAGGCAACAGCTGCAGGAGGTGAGGTCTTATCGGGACGTGTATACTCCCATGTAAGTGTACAGGCTGCCTTTTCAACGGATCGGATTCCCGGAATATTGTTCGAATTCCACAGGTCCGGGAACTTCTCCATAGCGGTCTTATGGTGATCTATCCAAACCAGTTTGTGCCCGCAGGCCTTTACGAATTCCTCCATTTTATCGCTTGTAAAATCAAGCAGCCATACTTTTTCGGCGTCCTCTATTTCTTCCTCGTTCCAAGACTCTTTACCGTAATTTATAGCAACATATTTTATAGTAAACTCATTCAGATTGTAGTGATTCCCAGCGACAGCTGCTGCACAGCATCCATCGTTATCGTCATGGTAATAAATTAAAATCTTTAGTTTCTCATCTGTCATTTAATATTCCCCTTCTCTTACAGGATCTCCTATCAATTCTATCACATTTTCGGTTGCATATTTCGTTTCATAACGATTATTAATTATTTGTTAACTAGGCTTGTTTAAATGCACAACATATTGTAATGCCAAATGTGGGCTGTTATATGTTGGAATGTGATTATGAGCTAGTAATATGTTGGAACGCTTGTGGGATGGAGTATATGGGAATGCAATTTATAGGACATTTGCTTCAATCGCTAAAGTAAGATCTGTAGCTGTCCTTACGTCCACTAGTCATAAAACCAGCATGACTCTAAGCTCTTGCTCTTTTCAGAAACAGCAGAATCTTATAGTGTTCCGAACGTGTAGAAATGTAATGAATATGACGAATATTTGTCGAGTGGGAGGGCACAGTCAAGAAGTAGAAAATGGTCAAACAGCAGAGAACAGTCAATTTGGTGTTATTCCTCAAACTGTGGGGCAGCCGAATCATATAGTGGGCTTCTCACTGACACTGGGGCTGGCTGAAATTTTAAAAAAACTATAAAAATAAGAAATAAGCAACGGATTCCTCTCGCAGGTGCCCTCGCAGCCCCGGGAATCCTTTTAAACCTGGCTTTAAGCCTGGTTCTTAAACCTGGTGTTCAGTTCTGCATGATTTCAGGGACTTCATAGGTTGCCAAGTAGTCCGGCTCGGAATAGATTGAATCAGCCCAGGAAACGATTCCTTCTATCTCAGCAAACTCTATAGGACGATAGTCTGTAGCCTCAAGTGAGATATTAATCGTTTTCCTTTCGCGGTCTACAAAGGGATGCTTTTCAAGGTCGTGGCTGTAATTGTGTGCATGAATTATCCAGCCATCGAAATCTTCCGGTGCGTCTGTCGGGTTATGTACAAGACAAAAATGTTTACTACCGATATCTACAGTCACATAATCCAATAAGAAATCAATATTTTCAGAGAAGTCCTGGTCTTCTCCCTTAATAAATACAATGTTTCCTGACAGACGCTTTAACCAGTAGTCTATATCTGCGCTTTCCCCATAAGAAATGTCGCCCAGGAAATAGACGATATCATTTAAACAAATTGTATCGTTCCAGTTCCTGAGCAACACACTATTCATTTCTTCTATATTCATAAACGGGCGGTTATTACGCCTGATTATGTTGCTGTATCCGAGATAAAGATCTGCTGCTACATAGACGTTGGACTGGCACAAACCAAATCACCAGATATATAATGATTTTTAATTATAAATAAAGCTATCATAATAAAATCCGGAAAATATATCAGAACTTAGATTGTTCTGTCAAAAATATACGAGACTATCCATTGTCGCAGCGGAGGAAATGAATACAAAATAAACCTGATAGATCTTTAATCATGAAATCGGGATAGAATAAAAATTCTACTAACTTTCACTGACTTTCTTTGCTTCTATTGTGTTATTGAATACAAGTTCGGTTTTGTTTTTGAGTTTAATTGTTTGATTGTCGATTTTTCCTACTGAAAGTAAGCTTTGAACCGGAGTATAAGAAAAGAAAACGAAAAGAAGCTGTGGACAGGATTATTTATTCATTGTAGTTTTCAGTAAATTTAAAATATCAAGGATCTTCAATGTTCAAACTTTCCTCAAAATATTCTTTGTAAATTCTCTGCAGAGTGAAAAGGAAAACTCGATGTTGAAGGTACTGAATCAAGTGACAACCTTTTTAATAATAATATTTTTAAACATCTAATTCAATATAAGTATGATAGAAGCCGAAAAGGGGAATAGAATTAAGTGAAAAACGGGGAAAAACTAATATCAACACTAAAGCCCCTTGTAAGCTTGTAAGAATTCTGTGAGAAATTCTCTGGAGAACAGAGGCGACATAACGAAGGGAGTGATAAAATGAAGGAGTATTGCAATATCTGTGGTCGGGAATTACTGGAAGATGTGCTGGTCGTCGACACCAGCCAGGATATGAAACCAATAAAATTCAAGGATGTTCACGGAGATAAATCCGATCTGATATGCGTTGAGTGTGCAGCTGACTCGGTTGAGAATCCGCCCTTCTTATGTTCGAGATGCGGGCAGCCAATCGAGTTCGGTGAGCACTTCTATGTACTAAGGATAGGAACCATAAAGCCTGGTGGCCCCAAGGTAAACTTTAAGGAAACATCGGCTGACGATAAGTGCATCTGCATCACATGTTATGAAGAGTTCATGAACCCTGAAGAGGAAGAAGATCAGACTAAGTGACAGTCTCGTCTCTGAGCTTTCTTCCCTGTTCTGCCCTTAATTTTTAATCTCTGGGCAAAAGTCAGGGTCATATATCTGAGAATATTTTACGAAAAAATAGAACTGAGCTTTCAGCTCTGTTCATATTTTTCCTTCTTTTTTAGCTTTTCTCTCCTATTTTTCTATACTGGATCTCTCTAACTCTTTTAATTTTAAGATATTTGCAAAAAAAGCAGTTGTTTTCTTTTATTACTAAGAGCGTGTCTTAAAATTTAACATA
>CAYSZA010000318.1:0-3368 GCA_964435275.1 uncultured Methanosarcinales archaeon
TCATCAAAAACGGGCGTCAGGTAACTGCTTTCTGTCCAGGGGACGGCGCAGTGAACTTTATCGACGAGCACGATGAAGTGACCGTAGAGAGGATTGGAGGCCGCATGGGTGGTGCTATGGGTGACATTCCGGGTGTACGCTTTAAAGTCATTGCCGTAAACAACGTGTCCCTGAACCAGCTGGTCATCGGCAGAACAGAAAAGCCCAGGAGATGATTTTTCTTGTACAAAATATTCGGTAAATGGGACCCGACTGAGGTTGAAGTCAGAGACCTCGGAATCAAGCGCTATGTCAGCCTTACCCCTGTTATTGTTCCACACAGCAGCGGAAAGCATGCCAGGCAGCAGTTTAACAAGTCCGAAATTTCCATCGTGGAGCGCCTGGCAAACAACCTGATGAGGACCGAGGTAAACACGGGGAAGAAGCAGACGACACTCCGCGCAGTTGAGGAAGCTTTCGACATCGTGAACAGGAAGACTCAGCAGAACCCCATCCAGATACTTGTGGATGCCATTGCCAATGCAGGCCCAAGGGAAGAAGTAGTAAGGCTGAAATACGGCGGAATCTCCGTGCCAAAGGCAGTAGACACCGCGCCCCAGAGGCGTGTGGATACAGCTCTGCGCTACATCAGCATGGGAACTAACAACGCAGCCTTTAAATCCAAGCGCTCGATTGCAGAATGTCTGGCAACCGAATTAATAGGCGCTGCAAACCGTGATACGAAATCTTTCTCTATCAACAGGAAGGATGCAAAGGAAAGAGTTGCAAAGGCAGCACGCTAATCGATTATGCGGGTTGCCCCGATTTATAAATTCATATATAACTTACATTTGTTTAAAAGGTTATTAGCATGGGACGAAGGAAGAAGATGGTCGAGCGCGTAACAACGCTCATGAACGAACCTGCAAAAATCAGGAACATCGGGATCGTTGCGCACATTGACCACGGAAAAACTACATTATCGGACAACCTGTTAGCCGGTGCCGGCATGATTTCGAAGGAACTTGCAGGCAGACAGTTATTCATGGACTCCGACGAAGAGGAACAGGCAAGAGGTATCACAATCGACGCCTCTAACGTTTCCATGGTTCACACTTTTGATAATGAAGACTACCTGATCAACCTGATCGACACCCCCGGACACGTTGACTTCGGTGGGGACGTTACCCGTGCCATGAGAGCTGTGGACGGTGCTGTTGTTGTCGTGGACGCAGTCGAAGGCACAATGCCCCAGACCGAGACCGTGCTGAGGCAGGCACTCAGGGAGCATGTCAGACCCGTACTTTTCGTTAACAAGGTTGACAGGCTGATCAATGAGCTGCAGGTTGATGCCCAGGAAATGCAGGTTCGTCTCGGAAAAGTCATCGATCACGTGAACAAGCTCATCAAGAACATGAACCCTGAAAAGTTCAAAGCAGGCTGGAAAGTCGATGCTGCAGCCGGGACTGTTGCTTTCGGGTCAGCTCTTTACAACTGGGCAATCAGTGTGCCCATGATGAAGAAAACCGGGGTCTCTTTTAAGGACGTATACGATTACTGCAAAGCCGGAGACATGAAGACTCTCGCAGAAAAATGTCCCCTGCACGAAGCTGTTCTTGATATGGTTATTCACTTCCTGCCAGACCCTCTTGAAGCCCAGAAGGGCAGGGTAAAAGCAATCTGGCATGGGGACGAGAAAACCGAAATCGGAGAGTCCATGACCCATGCAAACGCAGACGGAGACCTCGCGTTCATGGTAACTGACATTTCGGTTGACCCCCACGCAGGTGAAGTTGCAACAGGAAGGCTATTCAGCGGTTCCCTTACCCGTGGCATGGAGGTCTACACCTCAGGCACTGCAAAGAAGAGCAGAGTCCAGCAGGTAGGTATCTTCATGGGCCCTGAAAGGCTTGAGGTGGACAAGATTCCTGCAGGAAACATTGCCGCAGTTACCGGTCTGAAAGAAGCGATCGTAGGATCAACCGTAACAACCCTTGACGGCATGACGCCTTTTGAAAGCATCAGGCACGTAAGCGAGCCTGTGGTGACTGTGGCTGTGGAAGCCAAGCACACCAAAGACCTGCCCAAACTGATTGAGGTGCTCAGACAGGTTGCAAAGGAAGACCCGACCCTTCAGATCACTCTTGACGAGGAAACCGGAGAACACCTGATGGCAGGCATGGGAGAACTTCACCTTGAGGTTATTGCCCACAGGATTCAAAGGGACAAGAACGTGGAGATCACCACGAGCAAGCCAATCGTCGTTTACAGGGAAACCATTAAGAAGAGGATCGAAGCTGTTGAAGGAAAGTCCCCGAACAGGCACAACAGGTTCTATGTCTTTGTGGAGCCTCTTGACCTTGAGATTGTAAGCGCTATCAAGGCCGGCGATGTCAGCATGAATATGCCCGAACTTGAACGCAGGCAGAAACTTATTGAGCTCGGGATGGAAAAAGACGAAGCAAAAGGCATTGTCGGGATCTTTAATTCCAATATATTCATCGATATGACCAAAGGTATCCAGTACCTGAATGAGACAATGGAACTTGTGCTTGACGGGTTTGAGGAAGTCATGCGTGCAGGCCCGCTCACAAGGGAGCCTGTAGCAAACGTGAAGTGCGTACTCGTAGACGCAAAGCTTCACGAAGACGCAATCCACAGAGGTCCGGCTCAGGTTATTCCTGCTTCCAGGCAGGCTATTCAGGCAGGCATGCTTATGGCAGATGATACCCTGCTCGAACCTTACCAGAAGGTTTTCGTCCAGGTGCCCCAGCTTTTAATGGGTGGAGCAACAAAGGAACTGCAGGGCCGCCGTGGAATTATTCTTAACATGACCACGGAAGGAGACCTGGCAATCATCGAGGCAAGAGTGCCCGTAGCTGAGATGTTCGGATTTGCAGGCGAGATCAGGTCTGCAACCGAAGGACGTGCCATGTGGAGCACCGAATTCGGAGGCTTTGATGTTGTGCCAACCAGCATCCAGAACGAGATTGTAGGCCAGATAAGAGAAAGGAAAGGCCTGAAGAAAGAACTTCCAAAGGCTTCTGACTTCCTTTCGATGTAAGCGGAGTTTTCCGCTTCTCCTTAATATTTTTAAGGTTATACCTGTCTTCAGGCAGGATAAAAAAGAGCACCCGACTGATCTGGAAGGGAAGAGAATCCCTATCAGTCCGGAGATACGGCCAATCGGAAAGCTTTAAGACAAGGTATGCCTATATTGGGGAAAACAAGTCCAGGCCACACTGGAAATCATATAGAGGCGGTTCAGTAAGGAGTCCGGAAAGGATAATGACAATATTGATCGGACAGAAGAATATAGAAACGAGTGAATCAATATTGAGATCCGCCCTAATATTAATATAGTAAATATTTGATATACGAATGAAACT
>CAYSZA010000319.1:0-3324 GCA_964435275.1 uncultured Methanosarcinales archaeon
CCCTTAGGGGAAATTCTTAAAAGCTTCGTTAAAATTACTAAAACCCCTTTAAAAGTCCTTAAAATCCCCTTTAAAATCTTTTTAAAGTCTTTTTAAATCTCCTTAAACTTTTAAAAGCGGAAAAGTTATTTTATTTTCTTTTTCATGGTTTGTTTAACCGCAAATTGGATGAGAATATGGTTGGCGTACTCCTAAAATTTACAAAGATTCTGAAAGATGGAACTGTTTCCTACCGCTTTGAATGTTTTGAAAATGTGGATTCAAGGTGGGAGCTTCCATGTGAGTATCTATCAGGTTCTCATTTTGCAGCCTGGAACGGTGTTCTTCTTTACTCCAGTGGAAATAAAATAAAAACTCTCTTTCCAGGAAACTTGATTTCTTTGAATGAGTATAAAGAGCTGATGGAAACTATTCAATTAGGAAAAAAAAGATTAAGGGAAATAAAACACAAAGTGAACACTTAAAAATTAAAACGTAATACTTACTTAAAAATTCAATTAAAATTACATTTATAAACTCTAATGTTTAACTGGAATTGACCTGGAATGGAAGATTCAAAAGAAGACAGAATAATTATGACTATTCAATGGGGTCTATGGTGTTTGTTTCCCCTCAGCGCTTTTATAGAACAAGCCAAGTTTACTTTTTTAAAACCAGTAGGCTATTTATTATTAACATTTGCCATTATTTTTTTCATTCTGGCTAACAAAGCGCATGGTTCTACTAATAAGTTAAAATTAAATGCTTCCCCAAGGCCTAACAACTCTGCAAAACTGGTAACAAGCGGAATTTATGCACATATTCGCCATCCTATATATAGCAGTTTTATTCAGATGTCTTTTGGAATTGCGTTCCTGATAGGAACTTCAGGAAGCATAGCAGTAGCGGTTATATCCCTAATTTTTTATTATTTAAAGTCCAGGTACGAAGAAAAACTGCTCATTCAAAAGTATCCAGATTATAATTCATATAAGAGAAAAACAGGAAGATTTATGCCTGAAATATTTAAGATACATATGCAGATATAAACGTCGTTTTCTATCGAAAAATCTTCTTAAGTATAAAAATCCATTTGAACATAATTTAGATCCTAACTGAAGTATGAACAGAAACTTAATTCTCAATATCATTTCCTTAAATGGGTTTTCTGGCAGAAACCACTACAAAAACTCCTTTCCCATATCCTTCTTCCGGAAATTCAACGCTTTCGATTTTCTCAGGCTGCTTGAAAAGAGTCTGGCAAATTTCAAGATTTTCAAATCCTACTTCCATCAAGTATGTCGATAACTCTAATGTCGAAAGAAAATGTGCCCCTGAAGAAAACCTACTTTTCTTGTTCTTAGGTTCGAGGTAGCGGCCCTGAGGGCTATCCCTATCAAGGATTCCGGCAATAATTTGGCCTCCTGGCTTCAGGACCCTGAAAGCTTCCGTAAGTGCCTGGTTCGGATTTTCAAAAAAAGCAAGTGCAGTAACGAGAAGGACAAGATCAAACTGCTGTCTTTTAAAGGGAAGAAATTCCGCAACTCCAAGCACTACTTCCACGCCGCGTTGCTTTGCAAGCTCTGCCATGTTCCGTGACGGTTCAAGCCCGAGTCCTATCCCGAGAACCGAGGCAAACCTGCCTGTGCCCGCTCCTATTTCAAGGGCTTTCAGTTTCTCCAGATTTTCGGGGAGGAAAGTTCTCAGGGCAAGTAGCTCGGATTCGTAAACAGGTTTATACTCCTCGTACCAGGCATCATATTCCTTTGCATACCTGTCAAAGCTCTCCCATGATCCCGTTAAATCCCCACTCCTGTATTTCTCTGGAATTTTATTTCTCTGAAATTTTATTTCTCTGAAACTTTTATCCTTGTATTCTCTTTTATTCTTCCTTTATCCTTGAGTATTCCCTTTTACTCTTCCGAAAGCATGTTATCTTTTCCTGTGCAGAGAGACAGCAAGCAAACCGAGTACTCCGTTAATTAATCCGAAGCCTGGTAAACCCGTAATTCCATTCTCCTTCTCATTTCCATCCATAACGGTTATTATGAAAACTTTAGACGCAGTCCCGTTTTCGTTGCCTGCGGTAAGATTAACGGTGTAGGTTCCCGGTGCTGTATAGGTATGAACTGGGTTTTCATCCGTCGAATCAATACTTCCGTCGCTTTCAAAGTCCCAGCCTCTTTCGATTTCATTTTCCGAAAGGTCGGTAAACTGGACCGAAAGGGGGGGATAACCGCTTGTTGCATTGGTACTGAAATTCGCAACAGGAAGAATCGGTTCCTGAACTTCGACGGCTACAAGAGGCATACGATCGACATAATCGCTGTTTTCAAGCCTGTATATTTTATCCGCAATTCCGTCCCCATTGGTGTCAGGAGTGATTTCCGAGTGTCCTAAACCATAGGGATTCGCCCAGTAGTTTCCTGCAAGATAGGGACCGCCGACAATGTTCGTGCCTCTGGTTTTTTCAATACTATAGATATTGTCGCTTCCATTATTAGCTACAGCATTGACGGTGTTATTGAAGTAATTGTTGAGAACAAGGTTCTTGTCGCTTCTGGGGCAGATGAAAAGCCCATAAACCTCATTTGAAGCAATAGTGTTATCCGAGATCTTATTACCGTCCGAATTGCCCAGGTGAATACCCCTTCCGTTATTAGAAGCCTCATTTCCTGAGAGGGTATTGCTGACCCCAGTTGAAAGCAAGATTCCGTAATCCTTGTTTTCCGAAAGCGTATTATTTGAGATAATATTTCCTTCAGAATTCGGGACATAGAATCCATACCTGTTTTTTGAAGCCCTATTCTCGGAGATCGTATTATAATTGGATTGCTCGATTTCAATCCCTTTCTCGCCTTTTCCGATCAGGTTGCCAAGAATCAGGTTATTTTCCGAATTCTTCAAATATACTCCAATAGTATTGTTCAGCAGCCTATTATTCTCAACAGTGCAGTTCTTGCACTTGTACATATAAACCCCTGCATGGTTGTTTTTTGCCTCCATTATTTTGAACCCGCTGATCGTAACTTTATTTGATTCTATACTGAATACATCTACAGCCGGGTCTTTAGCAATTATTATCGTATTTGCAGGGTTTCCTGATTCTGATTTTATTACCAGGTTATGTAAGGTTACTTTGATGTTCTCGGTATAAGTCCCGGGCTTTACTATTATCACATCGCCCGAGACTGCATTATTAACAGCGGCCTGTATGGATTCTCCTGACTGGACGAAGATCTCAGCCGCCGTTCCGATACCAGAGCTTAATATCAGGATAAGAAAAACTAACAGTAAAGTGACTAATCTGCTTATTCCAATTCCTCCGTCCATTCAAGGAAAGTA
>CAYSZA010000320.1:0-3276 GCA_964435275.1 uncultured Methanosarcinales archaeon
TTTTCTATACCTTTTTTCTATAATTCTGTAGTCTTATAATTAATCGAGTTTTTAATGAATCAGGTGGCTTAAGCCGGGAAATAAAGTAAAGCTTATCCTAGGAATTAGTTGGGCTCTTTTCCGATTTTCACGTCAATACATTTATAATAAAAAACCTCCGAGTATTCTTCCATGATAGATCCTGTTAACAATTTCAAGATCCCTGAAGAATGGATTGTCCGTACCGGACTTCCCAGGGAAGAGCTTGAAATAAAAGTGGCATCCGGGATGATTGTGGTCCTGAGTAATGGGTCTGTCCTCAAACGAGGGTATACTACAGGAACCACAGCAAGTGCTGCTGCGAAAGCCGCTGTCCTTTCTCTTAAGAAAACGGTTGACAGCGTATCCGTCCCGACTCCTGTGGGACTGAGAGCTCAGCTTGAGGTCAGTGAAACCTCGCAGGGACGTGCCGTTGTGAAAAAAATTCGGAACGACCACGAATCCGATATTACCCGGGGGCTTGAGTTTGTGGGCGAAGCCAGGGAAGCTGAAGGAATCAGAATTCTCGGAGGAAAAGGAATAGGAATTGTCAGAAGGGACGGGCTCCAGGTTCCGAGAGGCCAGCCGGCTATTAACCCGAAACCGATGGAACAGATAAAGGCTGCAGTTCAGGAAGCTGTAGAAGAGCTGGGCCTGAAAGGAGCCGAGGTTACAATCTCAATTCCGGACGGGGAGAGAATCGGAAAAGAAACCCTGAACAGCAGGATAGGTGTGGAAGGTGGGATTTCCGTACTGGGTAGCACAGGTTTTGTTGAGCCCTGGAACGACCACCTGGGAGAGATGAAAGGAGACCTGATCCGCTGCACGAACAAGGTGGTCCTGACTACAGGCCGAATAGGGATGCGCTACTCTCACATGCTTTTTCCTGATTATACCGTGGTTATGGTCGGAAGCAGGATCTCGGAAGGGCTTGATTACGCCTCAGGCGACATAATTATCTGTGGGCTTCCTGGCCTTGTCCTCAAATGGGGAAACCCGGAAATGCTTGAAGGCAGCGGATACGCGACCGTCGTCGAGATGCTTGAAAAAGCGCCCGAACACGCACGCCTGAAAGAAGCCTTCGAGATGGCAACCGAGAAAGGAAAAGGTGCAAGGATCGTTGTAATTGATAGGGACGGCTCGGTTCTGATGGACAGCAAAAGCAAGAGTTAAACTGAAAACTTGAAGATTATACTGAAAAGCTGAATAAAATTCTGCAGTAAAAACCAGATTACAAGAATAAATCAAAGAATTAACAGCTAAAGGGGAAGAAGATAATGATTGTGGTAGGAGTCGGAGTCGGGCCCGGAATGCTTACGGAAGAAGGAATAAAGGCTATAAGGAAAGCCTCTGTGGTTTATGGCGCAAAACGAGCCCTTGAAATCGCCAGGGAGTACATTACCTGCGAAGCAAAACCGATTAAGGACTATAAGTCATTCCATCTCCTGCCAGCAGATGCAGTCGTCTTATCCACAGGCGACCCCATGTTTTCAGGGCTAGGCAAATTCGCAGGAGAAAAGGATACAGTAATTCCTGGGATTTCTTCGATGCAGGTGGCCTGTGCGCGTACCAGAGTGAACCTGA
The DNA here is from genome assembly GCA_964435275.1 of uncultured Methanosarcinales archaeon. Taxonomy (GTDB): domain Archaea; phylum Halobacteriota; class Methanosarcinia; order Methanosarcinales; family Methanosarcinaceae; genus Methanosarcina. The sequence goes on from CAYSZA010000320.1 coordinate 1,603, forward strand.
CCAACCTCTGTGCGATTACAGCCCACGGCAGGGACTTCGAGCCAGCAAAAGCCGAACTGATCCGGGAACTGAGGAACGGGAGAAACATATTTCTGCTGCCGGAAGAAAACTTCGGCTCGCTTGAGGTTGCAAATGTCCTTAAAGAGCTTGGCATTGAAGCCGAGCTTTATACCTGCGAAAATCTCGGCTATCCTGAAGAAAGGATTGCAAAAGGTACTCCTGAGAATCCGCCTGTCCCGAAAACAATTCTTTACGGGTTGCTTGTCGTACAGAAAAGGTAATTCCCGATAAGTAAACCGATTTTGGCGGGCAGAGTATCTGGCAGAGGGCCTGGCAAGGGGCTTAATCCACTGAAACCGATATGTCTGATAGAACCAGTGGTTCCTGTAGAGCTCCTACTTCCGATAGATCCTTTGAGTCACATGGGGCTTTTGGAGCATATGCGCCGGCTGGAGCAGGTGGAATAAGCGGAATTCAACTTCTGTTTAACCTGCTTTAGTCTTTTTAGGCTGCTTTAGTCCTTTTAGCCTGTTTTAACCTTTTTTAACCTGCTATAAGGCTCATGACCGTATAAAAGATCAAGTCTCCGAAAACGACTGCGGTAATAAAGCCTGCTGTAATCGAAAGCATGAACGGCAGGCCGGGAGTTACCCAGATATCTTTCTCAATCCAACCTTTTTTTAGATACTCTTCAAGTTCCGGCCTCTGACCTGCGTCAAAGTTAAGACCTGCCCGGGCAAACCCTCTTCTAAGACTTCCGCTTTCGTCAAGCTCGAATTTCTCAAGCAGGCCAAGGTGCTTCTTATATTTCAGGGAAGAAACCTCAGTCCTGTATCCTATAAACATATAAAGCGGGTTTTTGAGCATCTCAGGCGAGAAATGCAGGAGATTATAGCAGAACATCCCGAGCGGAACAAGCGTTGTCAGCAGGAGCGCATTCCCGAGCACCGTGAAAGTAAAAAGCCCAATCGGCGGAAGCCCAAACAGCGGATATAATTCTCCTGAAATATTAAAAACGGGATATGAAGGAAAGAGGATGGAAAGCACAATCAACCCCTTCGCATCCCCGCCCCCGAAAGCTCCAAGCTGGAAAAGGATATAAACCGCAGTAAAAACAAGCACTCCCGAAAAAACAAGATGCATAAGATAGGAAACTCCCCCGGTAAAAAGTTCATAAAGTATGAAAACGGAGCCTGCTGCAAGCATGTATTTCCAGACCTTATTCGATACCCTGCGGGAATTCAGGTCGGAATAGCACGAGTACAGCAAAAAGGGCATGCTGAAGAGGATTTTGAGGATTTCTATCATTTCAACCCTGTACTGAAATTAGTTTTACAGTTATTCACATTTATTACTTATTTACTTTATTGATTGTGTGAAAAAATCTCCGGCAAAACAGGCAGAATCGAGTCTCAGACTGTGAACGACAATCCCGCCGGCGTGAAAAAATGCTGGACAGGACCTGAGAAACATGGAAAAACCGAAGCCCTGACAGAGTAAATATAAAATTACTTTCATAACGCGTCCGGTCAGCCTCGAACATCGTTAACAAGCGATAAGCTTATACATAAGAAGTTCTATTTTATGGTTGCTTAACCCTTTTAATTTTCAATTTCAATCCAAGGGCTCGTGGTCTAGACGGTTATGACGTCGCCTTCACACGGCGGAGGTCCT
>CAYSZA010000321.1:0-3275 GCA_964435275.1 uncultured Methanosarcinales archaeon
ATAAAAAGTAAGAAGTTTATTTTGCAAGAATAAGAGCTTCTCCGCGTGAGAAGTTAACTTCCTTGATTGAACCCCAGACAGTCATTTGATCGCCGAGAATTCCAGTAAGCTGAATTGAGTCGTCTTCAACCAGAATCTTTGCTACGGAGTCCATAATTCTCTCACGCCTGTCTCCACTAAGTAAGAAAACATTGATTTCGCACATCTTTTCATTTCTCCTTAAGATTCATTCCAATTTATTATTTCCTGATCTTGTTCAGCAAAGTTTTATTCCCTACCCGAGCATAGCATTTTACTGCATATATCAGTTGTTTTTACGCTATCTGTAGCTATAACCATTACTCAGTATAACCATTACTCAGTATAACCATTACTCAGTATAACCATTACTCAGCTGATCAATAAGAAGCTTCCGAAAATTTCTCGGAGGAAAACCTCAGGGATAGTTCATCAGTTTTGCAACGGAGAGACCCTGTTCAAGCCCAAGGTCTTCAGCTACACACTCACATTTCGTAAGAAGCATATAAGCAGTAGGCCCGAAGTTGTGCTCAGACAGAGTTTCGTAATTGGCCATTCCCTTGCTGATAATAAGGGTTGCATCCTTCATGGCTTTGAGTAGCTCGGCCGGAGCTTCCTCAATCAGGACACCTACGGCATTTGAGCCTGTTGTCAGAATCCGGTCGACCTTCTTATCAATTCCGAACTCTTTTACCTCTTCAAGAGTCACGTCTGTAAGAATCGGTCCACCCCGGACTACGAGTGTGATTTTCCCACCAAGTTTTTTGATAATATCAAAAACCAGTACGTCAAAAAGAATTTCTCCGCAATTGTCTGCGATGTAAACAACATCCTGCAGGAGTCCCAGCATTTTAGGAGTATCATCCACGTCAAGTCCGTGTTCGAAATATTTAAGAAAAGCAGCTTCAAACTTGTCTTCACTGGCATCAAAACCCATAATCCCGAAATCAAAGTAATTCGCAACCACGGAGGCCAGCACTGTCCTCCTGAAGAGTTCCCCATTATCAGGAGAATTTTCGTAAATTTTCTCCTTTGCCGCAGGCAGGACTTTCAGCGCAGCCTGATTGATGAGCTTCTTTGTTACCGCGTAAGGGTCATTGTCATTCAGGATTTCGTAGCATTTCCTGTGAATCTTGGTGGCCACGGAGGCGGATACGGCTTCAGGATTGTAATGTCTACTCATGACTTCAAGGCATTCCTGAATGGTCTTGCTTATAAGGTCCTCATCATCCGTAGAAAGCTTAGACTGGAAGTGCACTCTTGAAAGCAGGCAATAGGTACAGCGTGGGTTCATTTTCATAGAAACATTTCCTGTTTTTTTGATCCGGAGATAGATTTTGCCAGAATACTATAGATATTTGCGGCAAGTATAAAAAGAATTTACTCTTCCTGATAGAACGGACATTTTAAAAAGGTAACTGAAATAACAGGACACAGGACTGAAAAAGCTAGAAGACATAGAAAGCTTCAGCGCGAATGCATTTAGTAGACATCAGCTTCAGTAAACTTAGCTTTTAGTAGGCTTTAAGTTAGTAAACTTCATAAACCAAATAAATGTGAAGAAAAATTAAAGTTAAGACAGAATATTCTGTAGAAAATTTATCTTCAGAATATTTACTCTCAAAAAATCTCTTCAGAGAACAAATTCTTTATAGCTTAAAGCTAAAATAATTTCTAATGATCTCAGCAATCCGAGAACTCAGGACTTTACTGATTCTGTTTTTTCTTGCAGTATTATTTGTCTTTTTAATTTTCCCAACACCTGCCTGTGCACTGACTGAAGTTGAGGTAAATCCGGTCAATACACCTCAGGGTGCAGTTGTACTGATCGTGGACGGCCTGAGTGCGCCCTTTATCTATCCTGAGCTTACGCCTTATGCGCTTGACGGTACATCTCTTGAGAAAGCCGAGCTTGAAAATCTACCGAAAGTAAATAAAGAGAGCGCCAGGCTTCTGGAATTCCGTGCCCCTCAAACATTCACCGAAGGAGGACATTCAGTCCTTGTCACTGGAAACCCGGGTTCAGACAGTGAGCTCGTGAGCTTTAAAGATGCAACCATCTTCGATATTCTACATAGGGAAGGATATCTTTGTATCGCGGTTATGGAAAAAGGGGATTCCTGGTCAATCTGTGCCGAGCAGGATATTATCCTCAGGGACGAAAACAACTCGATAAAAAGTATGAAGATCATCCTTGAGCAAACCGAGCCTTCGCCTGATACTCCTGAAGTACCTGAAGGGCTTTTGCAGGTCATGAAAGAAGCTGCTGATAGGGCGCCCGGATATGTTGCATCAAAGGAGATCCGGGAAAAATACAGTGGATATAACAGGTGGGCAATCGATACAGCCTGTGATATCATAGAGTATATGTCAAGAAACACTCTAGGGCAAAAATATTTGCTCACCGTCAATGCCGGAGCTGTAGACATGAGCGGGCACTACAGGGATAACTATGGGTACATTGACTGCATCGAATGCCTTGACTCCGAAATTCCCCAGCTCTACGAACTCTGCAAAAAGAATAATATTGCTTTCGTCCTGACAGCCGACCACGGAATGGGATTTTCCAGAGCTGATTCCAAAGGAGGTCACCAATCCGAAAAATTCACGGGCACGGACGAAGCACAGCTCGTTCCCCTGATAGCGCATGCTCAGGACATTGAGACAGGAGTTCTCAGGGAAGAATACAGCCAGGAAGACTTTGCGCCAACACTGCTTGGAATTCTTGATATTCCTGACAGGCCGAGGTTTGCAGAAGGAAAACAGATCCTCCTGACAGGCCACGTAAATCTTAAGGTGGAACTCCCGGAAAAAGGCTCTGCAGAACTCCTGAAAGACGGAAACGTTATAGCTTCCATGAAAAACGATGACAAGTTCCTTTTCCTCGGACTTGAGCCGGGTAGCACCTTCACGGTCAGGGCCGCGCTTGATTCCGGGAATAGCCTTGAAGACCAGGAAAAAAAGCTCACCCTTGAGACTGACTCAGTGGTGGAATTCACTGAAAAAGGGCAGAAAAGCGAAGAAGATATGGAATCTGATACTGGCTCAGGAAGAAAAACCAGTTCTACAGCAGGTTTTACGAAAGGGAACTCAGAAACGTCAGGTTCGAGTTTAAAGCATCTCATAGGGTATCTTGTGATCGGGTTAATTAATCTTGCAGGAATTGTGATCATTGCAAAAATCCTGAAAAAAAGCTGAAGAAGTCCGAAATCCAGGAAATAAGAGTCTGATGGATCTGGTGATTTTAATGAAAAACT
>CAYSZA010000322.1:0-3245 GCA_964435275.1 uncultured Methanosarcinales archaeon
GTGCAGGTTATTTACCCTGCATTCCGCCTATCATAAAGCGGTAAAGGTCTAATTCGTCTGAGTCCAGGTTGTCAGTACAGCCTTTAACAACGGCATGATAACTGCTTTCCCGGTGCTTGCATCCATATTCGTTTCTTTTTCTTTGTTCGTGCTTTAATTCACTCATAATTTTCCTCCTGTCTCTTCAAGGCTTGCGCTTACATGCGGGTCAGATATAGTCCTTCTGGATTAGAGAGCCCTGCAATCAGTGTTAGAGTTCCCAGCCACTTCAGATGCGGCAGTTGAATGCAGGTTAGAATTCTCAATCCCTCCAAGGAATTTCAATCAGGTAATTCTCCTGTCCTTGAGGATAAGTTCCTGCAATAAGGTTAGAGCTTTCAATTCTCCTGGATAAAACCTGAAAGCAGGCCAGAATTCTATTTCCTTTGGGCTAAAAACCCCACAACAGCGCAACAAGCGTTGTTCTTACCCACAACAAGTATTAATTGTCAATCGTAATATATATTGATTCCGGAATTTCTCTTAGGTTCGCTTGAAACCTTTTTAATTAAGCAAACTTTTTGAGCAAAGGATTAGATAAACCTCAGTATCCGATTTCAGGAAGTCATGTCAACAGTTTATTTTTTGCTCTCAAAGTTTGCCATGAGCCCTGAAAGATGAGCCGGAATCGCCCCTATAGCAGTACAGGTCTCAAGGGAAAGTCCTTTGCAGGTAATGTCAAGATGGAATCTCCCTCTCTCGAAAAGCTCTTTTGGAAGCCCTTTATGCCCGAGCCCTACAAGGAATAAAAATGAGCGATTTCGAAAGGCTTCTTCTGCAATTTTTGCGGGCGTAACCTGCCTTTTTGGGTCAGGTTTTGAAGTAGTGATCACGATTTCCCCAAACTGGGAAGGAAACCCTCTCTTCGGGAGATCTGATACTGACAGATGATTTTTTTCATAAAGGATTTTGAGATAGCTTCCCGATTCCCCTATAGTGGTTTTTTCCATCACATAAGCAACCAGTTCTTCTGCGGTCATCTTGAAAGGAAAATCGTAAAGGGCAAGGTGGAATCCAAAAGCATGGCAGATTGGAGCAGCTCTTGCAATTGCACGGTAGTGAGCGTCAAGAACTTTGATCTTATCGTAGGTGTTTACTATTCCCAGGGTGAGCATAAGATGCTTAATTATTCTTTTTTGTAAAATAATATTTCGTTAACTTTTAAGGGCCCGTTTAAAACTTATTTTCGAGAATATTGATAGCTTCAAGCCCCGTCAAGACTTAGATTTAGTTATGGCCGATTTGGAAAATGTACGTTTTGCAGACTTAATATTTGACCCCCCACTCCCCTTTACCTTAACCTTTTTGATATTTTTCAATTTACGGGTTTATTTGCTCGAATATGGACCCGGTCTTGTATTTGTTGGTGTCACTTTTATATAATTTGTTTTTGTTGTCGTATTGCTACCCAAATAATTTGTCACTGTCAGCTTCACCGTGTAGTTTCCTTCTACCTTATACCTGTGTGTCGGATTCTGTAGTGTTGAATTCGTTCCGTCACCAAAAGTCCATTTCCAGCTAGTTGGTGCGCGTGTACTCTTATCCGTAAAAACTACATTTAGTGGTGCTTTTCCGGAGGTAGGAGAGGCAGAAAATGCAGCAACTGGGGAAGCTGTTATAATAGTACCCATGTAGATGTCGTGGTTATAATCTCCATTGCGAAAATCTTCCCACACGATCCTGTCGCCATAAATATCTGGCCATCCTTGATGTAACTCATTGGTGGTTATCTGAGTTTCTTTTTTAGTTGAAAGATCGTACATGTAGATATCATAGTACTCTCCATTGCGACCATCCATCCACACTATCCTATTACCGTAAATTTTAGGATACCTTGAGGCTGATTTATTGGTGGTTATCTGAGTTTCTTTTTTAGTGGAAAGATTGTACATGTAGATATCACTGTTAGTAACATCTCCTTTATCGTTGCGCCAATCTTGCCACACTATTCTATCACCATAGATTGCAGGACTGTGCTGTCCTGATTCATTGGTGGTTATCTGAGTTTCAGTGGAAGTAGAGAGATCATACATATAGATATCATCGTTTCCATTGCGAGAATCAGAGTATACTATTCTGTTACCGTAGATATTTTGACCATAATGATCTGACCCACCAGTTGTTATCCTTTTTTCCGTAGAAGTGGAAAGATCGTACATGTAGATATCGTAGTTTCCATTGCGGTCATCTCTCCACACAATCTTGTCACCGTAGATTGTAGGAAATTCCTGATTTGATTCATTGGTGGTTATCCGAGTTTCTTTGGAAGTAGATAGATTGTACATATATATATCGACGTTTCCATTGCGGTCATCATTCCACACAATCTTGTCACCGTAGATGTCAGGAACAGCCTGACCTAATTCATTGGTGGTTATCTGACTTTCCTTTTTGGTGGAGAGATCATACATGTAAACATCGAAGTTTCCTGTATCCCAGTTTCCATTTCGCTGATCCGTCCACACAATCCGGTTACCATAGATTGCAGGGTCAGATTGCCATGATTCGTTAGTGGTAATCTGTGTTTCGGCGATCGTGTACGCAGCTATATTATTTCCTTCTTTAGAGAACTCATCAGACAGAACATTGTCATCGGATGCAGATGCCGTAGATGAAACAAAAACTAAAAATATAATAAATACTGAAGTTAAAGCTATTGAATACGCTTTTTCTTTCTTTTTCATTTCTTCTTCCTCTTCCATCTTTTCCATTTATTCCAGTGCTTATTATTTTCCGGGACTGTCAAAGTCGAGCATTGATTCTGCTTGCAATTGGCTACCATCGCCAGACAAACTTGAAAGCGCTAAAAATTTCCTTCAGTCAAATCCCAACTATTTGCAATAATAGCTAAATTAACAGATAATAGATTAGATAATTGTCCTAATACAAAATACTTGGGAATTTTTTATTCTCTCTGAAAGCGTGTCTTAGAATTAAATTTGGTTCTGCAAAGGGGACAGAAATTATACATGTGAACTGAAAAACGATAGCATCAAACCGTTAAATGTCTAAAGTGGAAATTTTAACTATGATGTTAATGCATTTGATTTCGTACGTAGAACGAGTAAGTCTATGTAATAAATTTACGTTTGAATTTAATATCAACAATGCCCATTATCCAAATATAGGAATGATTTGAATTTTAAGACAGCCTCTCAGATTCAGTTATAATGATCGATTTGGAAAATGTACGTTTTGTAGACTTA
>CAYSZA010000323.1:0-3243 GCA_964435275.1 uncultured Methanosarcinales archaeon
AGACAGCAGTAAGTTATCTTCTTCCTAGCAGGCAAGAGTTCACAAAATTATGGCCCATGTGGCAACCCGTGAGCCTGAAAATATTCGGTATTGAAATGAGGCTTTAATACCCAGAATATTGCAGTTATCTAGAATGTTGCAGTTAAAAAAATAAGGGATAATTATGAAAACATCATCGGTAGAATTGAACCCAAATAAACTGGTACAGTACCTCAATAAGCCAGCAAGCGAATTCACCAAAGAAGACATTATAAAGTTCGTCAAGGAAAATGGCATTAAGATGCTTACTTTCCGCTATATTGGTGGAGATGGAAGACTCAAAGCTCTCGCCTTTGTGATCAGAGACGAAGAGCATCTTGACAACTTGCTTTCTGCTGGTGAGAGAGTCGACGGATCAAGTCTTTTCACATACATCGAAGCAGACTCAAGCGATCTCTATGTCCTTCCTAAATACAGGACTGCCTTCGTGAATCCTTTTGAAGAAATCCCAACCCTGGATATCCTTTGCTCCTACTTCGATAAAGACGGAACTCCTCTTAAAAGCTCTTCCGAGACTGTCATGAAAAAGGCTTCCCAGGTCCTGACTGAAAGGACAGGTTTCGAACTTCAGGCAATGGGCGAACTTGAATACTACATCATCGCCAAGAAAGATGAAGTTAACATGGATTTCCCGGCTGTTGACCAGAGAGGATACCACGAATCCAATCCCTTCACAAAATACGACCATCTAAGGAAAGAAGCGATGATGTATATCTCCGAAGCTGGCGGAAAAATCAAATACGGACACTCTGAAGTCGGAAACTATTCTGATGACAATTACTACTATGAGCAGAACGAAATCGAATTCGAGACCGACTCACTTGAAAACACTGCCGACCGTCTGCTTATTGCAAAATGGATTCTCAGGATGCTTGCCGATCAGTATGGTGTAGTCGTCAGCTTTGCCCCGAAGATAACTGTCGGAAAAGCCGGAAGCGGGATGCATATCCACCAGAAACTCCTGAAAGATGGAAAGCCTGTCATGGTCGAGAACGGCAAGCTTAGTGACACTGCAAAGCGTGCGATAGCTGGTGAGCTTGATATTGCATCAGCTATTACTGCTTTTGGTAACAGGATCCCAACATCCTACTTGCGCCTTGTACCTCACCAGGAAGCCCCAACCAACATCTGCTGGGGAGACAGGAACCGCTCTGCCCTCATCCGTGTGCCTCTTGGCTGGTTCACCGATGATGCAAGCAAGATGATAACCATCGCCAATCCGAACTACAGTGAGGAATTAAAGAGCCACAGCTACAAAGCTACCTTCGAATATCGTGCTTGTGACCCCTCAATGGACCTTTATCTGGTCTTTGCAGCCTTTGCCGTTGGTATCCGCCACGGACTTGAGATGAATGAGAAGGATGCACTTGCGTTAGCCGACAAGCTCTATATCGACGTGAACATCTTTAAGGACGAACACGCGGACAGACTTGCACAGCTTGATCACCTGCCTGCTTCCTGCTACGAATCTGCTCAGGCTCTGAAGAAATACAAAGATATTTTCGCCCAGTATGATGTATTCAGTGAAGGTCTGATCAACGACACAGTGAAATACCTTGAGGCCTTAGACGACTATCAGCTCAGTGAGAGGCTCTACGGCAAGAACGACGAAATCAGGGCACTCGTGGACAAATACTTCCACGTTGGCTGATGCTGTTTCAGCACTTTAAAAAACCTTTTTTCCATCCAGGAAATGCAGACTCCTGCTTCTCAGGGAGCAGGGCTCTGCCAAAAACACTTTTTCTGAATACTATTTTTGTAAAATTTTCTGGAGAATAAGTTTCCTACCGCTTCTAACTTCAAGTTTCTTACATTTTTCGTTTAAGGTTTTTTGCTGCTTTTAAATTCAGGCTCCTATTGCTTTTTATCTGAGAATTTTTACGCTGGCTCTTATTCCAACTTTATTCTTCTGGTTTTACTGCACCCAACTTTCCAGGGTAATCTTTCCCTGGCTCTTCGGGTTACAATCCAGGGCTGCGATCCGGGGTTGACTTTATCTATATTAACGAAATCTATAGAGAGCGTAAAGTGACAAAGCCCCGAATTGATCAGAAATGAATACTAATAACAATCCAGAAAAACACGGTAACCAGGAAAAAACTCTCCCTGAAAACCCGGTTCCAAAAATAACGATAATCTGTTCTGCCCCCGATCTTGCCAGCCAGAATATTAAAACCCATCTTTTAAGCCTTAAAGAATGGGAGCCTCTTGCGCTTCCTGACGGTTCCGGATTCTCTGCAGCCAGGGAATCGATAGATGGAAAATTCAGGCTTATCGAAATTGAAGAAATGCATGTCTTCCAGGACGGACTTGACAGGAAACTTGAGACTGCACGGCTGCCAGCTTCCCTTATTATTTTCGCATCCAAGCACCGGAGTAAGGAGGAAATCTCTTCCCTTACCGTGCATTGCACAGGAAATCCCTTGGATGAGGCAAGGCTTGGAGGCTGTCCGAAGTCCCTTGCAGTCTCTTCTCCGGCTGCCATGAAATCCATTCTTATGGAAATGAAGCGTCTGGCTGGGCAAAAAGGCCTGAGGTATGATGTTACCCTCGAAGTGACCCACCACGGGCCCACGGAACTTTCAGTTCCTTCGCTTTATGCCGAAATAGGAAGCACTGAAACTCAGTGGAAAGACCCTGGTGCAGGTGAAGTTGTTGCAAAATCTATCCTTGCGGTCTCCCTGGAAGAAGTACCTGTAGCCCTCGGTTTCGGAGGCGGGCATTATGCCATGCGGCAGACAGGGCTTTTGCTCGAAACCGAAATCTCTTTCGGGCATAACTTTCCCAAGTACCAGCTGGAATTCGTGGACGAGACCCTGATCAGGCAGGCTGCAGAGAAGTCAAAGGCCGATTTTGCGTATTTTGACCGTAAATCCATGAAAAGCGAAGACAGGAACAGGATTTCCGAAATCCTTGAGAAACTTGGGCTCAGCGTTCTCAAAGAATCCGAAATCAGGGAAAAATATGGGCACTCACGTTAAAATAAGCTCTAAAGCAAGCCCGATTCTTCAAAACGGTCATGTTGATGTTCTTCATAAGGATTATGTTACTGTACACTCGAAGCACTCCATTACACGGAACAGGATACAATGCTGAATATTGAAGTGTTCCCGGTTTTCCTCCGTTTCCTCTTTGGAGGGAGTGCAGTTGTGATTTCCACACTCGCTGCAAAGAATTTTGGAGGCAGGCTGGGGGGAATTTTTG
>CAYSZA010000324.1:0-3226 GCA_964435275.1 uncultured Methanosarcinales archaeon
ACTTTTTCAAAAAAAGTTTGATCACAAGCCTTTTGAAAAAAGGCTTGAGCGAAAAACTCCACGACAAAGTTGTCGGCGTGATAAACCGGCGCAACGGTTTACGCAAGCCTTTTCAAAAAAGGCTTGCGAAGATTTTTTTGGGGAAATTGCGACCTAAGAGTTTGTTAATATAAGCTGGATCTCCCCTGATGGGTTTCAGTTCAGGCAAGAAATTTTCATCTTGAAGCAGAATTTAGATATTTACTTCAGTACTGTACTTTAAAATATGTAAGTGCATCCAGAAAGTATTGTTCTAGATACTGAGACTGTTTGTTATACTCGTGTGAAGACTTACGTGTAGAAATCTAATTCGGTTTTTGATCAGTATTTTTAATTCCGCTTTTAATTAGTATGCGTTTTTGCAATTCTCCAGATGGGAAAAGAAGCAAGATTATTTAAAGTTTAATAATAATATTTCCTCGGGAACTAAAAGAAAAGGAAGGCCAAATAGGGGAAGTGAACATAATAAAGAAAATTGGCCAATAAAGTTTTTGTTTTGCTGTTATAGTTTAAAGCAGCCTGTAAGCCAGATTTTAAAGCAATTTATCTGCTTAAAAAATACAAATCAAACCCGAATCAACCTGCTCATGCAATATTTATACAATTGAGGATTCATACAGTTGAGATCATGCAATTAATACTTTTAATTATGAGTATTAATTAACATTCATAATTAAGTCTCATAAGTTTAAAGACATGATCTGAAATTCACATAATTAAACACAGGATAATAAATATTATTAAAATAAGCAAACTCGAAAGGCTGAAGATGAATAAAAAGTAAGAAAATATTGGGGGTTAAGTTTCTGGACTATACGCTTCGAATAGGAGGAGAGGCCGGACAGGGGCTGCAGACAATAGGAGGAGTTCTTGCAAAGGTTTTTTCCCGAATAGGGTACCATGTGTTTACGCACCAGGACTACATGTCCAGGATACGGGGAGGGCATAACTTTTATCAGATCCGGCTTTCCGAAAAAAAAATATCGGCCTCCCGAGATATGCTTGATATCCTCCTGGCTCTTGACCTGAATACCATAGAAATCCATAGGAAGAGTGTGAAGGACGGAGGCTTCATTCTTTATGATTCCGAAATTGCTAAAAAGAAGTTTGAAGAAGCGGAATTCATAGATATTCCTTTCAGAAAGATAGCGCTGGATGTTGGAAAGAGTAGCGTTATGGCGAATACAGTCGCAACCGGGGCAGCACTGGGACTGCTTGATCTCGGGCTTGAGGCACTTAAGGAAATCCTGAGAGAAACTTTCAGGAGAAAAGGGGAAGAAGTAGTCCAGAACAACATATCCTGTGCAGAAGCAGGATATAAGTATGCTCTTAAAAACTGCCCCAGATGCGAAACCTTCGGAATTCGTGAGCCTGAGGATAAAAGACTCATGCTCATAACCGGGCTGCAGGCAATCGGGATGGGAGCAATTATGTCCGGATGCAAATTTTACTCGGCATATCCCATGTCGCCTTCAACGGGAATTATGGAGTACCTCGCTTCCAGAGCAGAGGAGTATAGTCTCGTTGTTGAGCAGGCTGAAGACGAAATTGCAGCTATAAACATGGCAATAGGAGCCTCTTTTGCAGGCGTAAGGGCTATGACCGGAACGTCCGGAGGGGGATTCGCTCTCATGGTAGAAGGACTTTCCCTTGCAGGAATGACCGAAACTCCCCTTGTAATTGCGGAAATGCAGCGTCCTGGACCAGCTACGGGTCTTCCCACACGCACCGAGCAGGGAGATCTGCTTTTTATTCTTCATGCCGGACATGGCGAATTTCCAAGGGTCATTTTCGAGCCAGGAACTCCAAAACAGGCTTTTTACCTGACAAACAGGGCTTTCGAACTTGCAGAAAAATATCAGATTCCTGTATTTATCCAGTCCGACCAGTATCTTGCAGAGTCCGAATGGACCTTCGAGAGCCTCGATTTAGAAAACCTGATTTATAACGATTACCGGATGAGGGAAGAGGATCTTAAAGGCATTGAGGAGTATAAACGCTACAAATATTCCGGTACAGGAATCTCCCTGCTTGCAATCCCTGGAGAAGCCGGAAAACACCTTGTCGTAGCGGATAGTGATGAACATGATGAAGAAGGCCATATTGTAGAAGATTCCGAGACCCGCATCAAAATGGTTCAGAAAAGGCTGTTGAACAAACTGCCACTTATAAAGAAGGAAATTGAAGCTCCGTTGTTATATGGGCATCCCTCTCCGAAAATAGTGCTTGTAGGGCACGGATCTACCTATGGTGTGATAAAAGAAGTGGTCGATACCTTTCCTAAGGATAAGAAAGTTGCCATGCTGCACTTCAGCCAGATCTATCCTCTTTCCGAGCGGGACAGATTTGATTATATCGAACTTCTTGAGAACGCAGACCTTACGATTTGCATAGAAAATAATGCCGCAGGGCAGTTTGCAAAACTTATAAGAGCAGAAACCGGATTTGAGTTTTCTCACCTTATTAGCAAATACGATGGAAGACCTTTTACAATCGAAAACCTGAGGGAGGAATTGCATGCCTACATCTGAAGATTATAAGGGACAGGTTCCTGCCTGGTGCCCTGGATGCGGAAATTTTCAAATTCTTTCGACAATCAGGCAGGCACTTATCGAACTTGGTATTGAACCCTGGGAAGTCCTTGTGGTTTCGGGAATAGGGCAGGCTGGAAAACTACCCCATTATATTAGATGCCATACATTTAACGGGCTGCACGGAAGAACCCTACCTGTGGCTACGGCTGCAAAACTTGCCAACCACTCCCTTCACATAATCGCAGTTGCCGGAGATGGTGACTGCTACGGGGAAGGAGGAAACCATTTCCTTCATGCAATCCGCCGGAATACGAATATTTCCCTGTTCGTACATAATAACCAGGTCTACGGACTTACAAAGGGGCAAGCTTCTCCCACTACAGCCGAGGGAACCTACACGACAATTCAGCCTTATGGCGTCCTTCAGGAATCAATGAATCCTCTTGCTATGGCAATTTCTCAGAACTGCAGTTTCGTAGCCAGGGGGTTTGCAGGCGATCAGGAGTATCTTAAAGAACTTATGAAAGCTGCAATAACACACAGGGGCTTTGCCCTGCTTGACATTCTTCAACCCTGTGTGACCTTCAACAAGATAAACACATTCAAGTGGTACAGGGATCGAGTTTACAAGCTTGGGGATGACTATGACCCTT
>CAYSZA010000325.1:0-3190 GCA_964435275.1 uncultured Methanosarcinales archaeon
TAGTTTATCCGGGTATTTATAACGAAAGTGTGGATATAAGGATACAGAACATAAGTATCCTTTCTGAATCTGAGAATCCTGAAGATGCTTATGTTCGGGCATTTAATTTAAATGCAAATAACATTACTGTAAGCGGATTTAGCATACAGGAAGTTTTAAGCTTACAGGAGTATATATCCCCTACTGGCTATAGTTCTCACTATCCAGTTGAAAACTGTACTGTTAAAAATAACATTTTGAAATTAGGTATTGGTGCTAAAGAGTGTCTAAATTCTACTATTGAAAAAAACGTAATTTTAAACTCAGGCATCAGTATATCTGGTTCTGATGACGCTGTGATTTCTAATCTTAGAATTTCTGACAATCTAATTGTTAACGGAAGTATTGAAGTTAATCAAGGACCAGGTAATTGTTTTTTGCTTAATTCAGGTAATTGTGTTTTGCTTAATAATACTATTTTAAATGGTAGGATAGTTCTGAATAACTGCTGCGGCTACAAAATCCTCGAGAATTATATTTCAAACAAACCATATGGCTCAGATGGCTCTGGAATCGTCCTTTATGATTCTGATTTTAGTGAAATAGAAAACAATACGGTTGTAAATTGCAGTGAAGGCATCCGTATCAATTCAGAGTCTAATAAAGTAGAGAATAATATTCTGACTTATAATGGTCAGGGAATTGTAGTTGGACCATCAGAAGGGAACTTATTTTCAAATAATACAATTTCAAACAGCAGTATAGGTATATCCCTGAATGGTCCAGCTTTTATCGGAGACCAGGCAGGAGGCAATTCTATATTAAATAATATAATCTCAAACAATAATATCGGAATATTGTTTAAAGGTGATTCTTCCAGCAATCTGGTGGCTAATAATAAGGTAGAGCTAAGCAAACAATGTGGAGTATATATAGAGGAAGTTGGCTATGAAATACGATATAATGCAACTAACTGGCTCTATAATAACATGTTTAATAATACTGTCAACTTGTTTAACAACAAAAGTGACTATAAAAGCAACTATTATGCTGCACAGTCAGCAAACAATAGCACCGGAAAAATTTCTATTACCTTGAATACTACAAAGACCTCAGGCACTAACATTGTATGCGGACCTCACCTTGGTGGCAATTACTGGGCAAAGCCTGATGGAACTGGTTTTTCCCAGAATTGTGTAGACTCGGATGGAGATGGAATCGGAGATTTGCCCTATAACATTAATGAGAATGAGACTGACTATCTTCCGCTGGTTTCTCCGCCACCATCGCAGGAATCAATAAGTCCCGTTGCAAACTTCAGTAACAATATTACACAGAATCTTGCCCCGGTTGCTGTCCAGTTTACAGATCTCTCAAGAAATGCAATTTTGTGGGACTGGGATTTTGACAGTGACGGGATATCTGACTCCAAGAACCAGAATCCGGCTTATTTATACACAACTCCGGGGACCTATATTGTTAATTTAACTGTGAGTAACGGAAAAGATACATCTTCAAAAAACATGAAAATGTTTTTACGGGAAGCTGAAGCTCCTCCTGTAGCAGATTTCAAAACTAATGTTACAAGCGGTCAGGTTCCTCTTTCAGTCCGGTTCACAGACCTTTCGAAAAATGCAACATCATGGATATGGGACTTCAACAATGATGGAATTGCTGATTCTACAGAAAAAACCCCTGTTTATGTATATACATATCCTGGAAACTACACTGTTAACCTGACAGTAGACAATATAAAGGGAACTGCCTCAAAGTTGTCCACAATAACGACATCTCCTGCACAGCGTATAGATGGAGAACTTGTTCTCACCGAATATCAGATTACCTCCAATGACTCAAGGCAGTTGGGCCCTGCTATTTATGGGGACAGAATAGTGTGGATGGATTATCGCAATGATAATGGAGATCGGACTAATAGCGACATCTACATGTACAATCTCAGTACTCATAAAGAAAATCAAATAACCACCAGTAGGTCAGGTCAGTACAATCTTGATATCAACGGTAACAATATAGTGTGGAATGATTGGCGTGATGGAAGTGAAAAGAGGGATATTTACATGTACAATGTATCCACTTCCACAGAGACTCAGATCACCACTAACAAATCAGATAAGTGGCTTCCTGCTATTTATGAGGATAAAATTGCATGGATTGATTACCGTAATGGAAAATCCGATGTATACATGTATAATCTCTCCACTTCCAGGGAGACTCAAATTACCACCAGTGAATCTGATAATAAGTATGATCCTGATATCTATGGTGATAAAGTAGTGTGGGTAGATGGAGGCGTTTACATATACGATCTTTCTACTTCCAGAGAGACACAGATAACTTCCACTCAATCATTGAAGCACCAGCCTGTAATTTACGGGAATAGAATTGTGTGGCATGATGAGAGCAATGGGAATTATAACATCTACATGTATGATCTTTCTACCTCCAAGGAAACTCGGATAACCACCAGCGGACCATTAAGCTGGCCTGACATGTACGGAGACAGGATAGTGTGGGCAGGTTATCGTAATGGAAACTGGGATATCTACATGTACGATCTCTCCACTAAAAAAGAAACTCAGATCACTACCAATGAATCAGACCAGGAAGATCCTGCAATTTACGGAGATAGAATTGTATGGATAGATTATCGCAATGGATTTGAAAATCCGGATATCTACATGTGCACTATCTCAAAGGAGAAATCAGGATCAAAAATACTTGTTGCAGATTTTTCCGCCTTTCCTACCTATGGAAACGCACCGTTAAAAGTATTATTTACTGGAAATAGTAAAGGTGTACCGACTTCCTGGTTGTGGAACTTCGGAGATGGTATTAATTCAAAACACACTTTAAATGCAACTCACACATTTACTAAACCGGGAAAGTACGATGTAAGTCTTACTGTAACGAATGAAAACGGTAGCAACACCTGGATCAGGCCTGGGTATATCACAGTATACGAAAGTAAGTGAGTATCTTAAATTGAAAACCAGTAAACCAGTGAAAAACAGAAAATCAGAAAAGAGTCAGGGCTAAGGGGCAAATCGAGGGCAATTATCCAGACCTGAAAATGCAGATCTTTCTGACAAAATAAATCCTTAGCCTTTCTGACAATTTGAGAACAATTATAAGGCCTGTCATTTTTCAGTTGACTTTCCTTATAACCAGCTTCTTGACAACTTTTGTTCCG
>CAYSZA010000326.1:0-3174 GCA_964435275.1 uncultured Methanosarcinales archaeon
TGTTATGGTTGTAAGAGAAAAGTATAAGGCATGAGGCTGAACTCAAGTAAACTTTGACTTGCAACCTCTAGATTTTGCCTTTTTTCAGGTTTGCACTTTGGGATATGTCGATGTAGTATTTATTAATGAGCTGATCCCAGAACTCAAAACTACTTTTCGAATCAATAATTTGCAATGACCAGGCAAGCTTCGATTATGAAAAGTAGTTCTGAAAATTTACTGATTTAAGAATGAAGTTGGTTTTAGGACAATCTCAAAGATAGTTTTTCTATATTTGTCCATTCTTCACTTAAATGGTATTTTGCTGTAAGTTTCTTCTCTTTTTCCTGGTTTTTCTAATAATGTTTATTCCTTTATGTTATACTCTGAATCCAGTGACTTGCCCTTGCTGGATAACTTTCCCTTCTTTCTGAGAACATCTTTCATAATAAAAAATCGTCAATAACGTTTATTTTATTTAGTTTTTCTACATATTCTAGTACTCTTTCATTCACAGTAATATTTATCACAGTTTTCATATATTATAATGTACTATGGTATGCTATGAATAATTTCCTAAAATTTCAGCGTAAGTTACTAAAGTCTTAAGGCTCTATTAATGGATATATTTGGGGTTATTTTAATATGACCGATGACATATTTTTGGATATACCTATGTAAAAAATAAAGATAGAGGAGTTTGAGCATATGGATGACCTTCAGGGAGTGTTGAGAGGACAGAGGATTGCTTATTTTTCTATGGAAATAGGGCTTGTCAGCGAAATCCCGACTTATGCGGGAGGACTGGGTATACTTGCAGGGGATACTATTCGTTCGGCTGCGGACCTGAATATCCCGCTGGTAGCAGTAACACTGGTGAGCAATAAAGGCTATTTCAGGCAGATTCTTGACCCTTCGGGAAACCAGGTAGAGCATACCGAAGAGTGGAACCCTGCCCGTTTCATGACATTGCTCGCAGAGCAGGTAAGCGTAAAGATCCAGAGCCGGGACGTTAAAATCAGGGCCTGGCTGTATAATTGCAAAAGCCTTACAGGAGGCAGCGTCCCTATTATTCTCCTTGATACCGATGTTGAAGGAAACGAGTGGGAAGACCGCAGAATTACGGATTTTCTCTATGGGGGAGACCAGCGTTACAGGTTAAAGCAGGAAATTGTACTCGGGATAGGGGGGGTTCGGATGCTTGAGACCCTGGGCTGCAAGGTCCGAAAATACCATATGAATGAAGGACATTCAAGCCTGCTCGCCCTTGAACTCCTGAGACGCAACGGCATCGATCCTGTGAAAGTAAAGGAGCTCTGCATTTTTACCACGCATACCCCCGTGGAAGCAGGGCATGATAAGTTTGACTACGGGCTGGTCGAAGACCTTATTCAGGACAAAAACGATATGGACATCCTCAGAAGATTCGGGGGAGCCGAACGCTTCAACACAAGCATTTTTGCCCTTAACCTGTCGAATTATATCAACGGCGTCACGAAGAGGCACAGCCGGATCTCAAGCGAACTCTTCCCTGGCTACAAAATCCAGGCAGTCACAAACGGAGTCCACTCATATACATGGACCTCCCCTTATTTCAGGAAACTGTATGACCGCTACCTTCCCGGCTGGGCAAATGAGCCCGAACTCCTGGTAAGGATAGACGGAATCCCGGACAGCGAGATCTGGGAAGCCCACTGGAACGCAAAAAAAGCTCTTATTGATGAGGTGAACCGGAGGACAGGAGTGAGCATGGACTACGAGACCCTGACAATCGGCTTTGCCCGCCGCATGACCGCATACAAACGTGCAACCCTCGTTCTTTCAGACCTTGAAATGCTCAAAAAAATAAACCGACGAGGCAAAGTCCAGCTTATCTTTGCAGGCAAAGCCCACCCGCGTGACGAAGCCGGCAAGCAAATCATCAGAGATATCTTCAAAAGCATGGAAATCCTGAAAACAGAAATAAAAATCGCCTTCCTGGAAAACTACGATATGGATCTTGCCGCAAAAATGATCTCCGGCGTCGACCTCTGGCTCAATACCCCAACCCGTCCCTACGAAGCCTCCGGCACAAGCGGCATGAAAGCCGCCCACAACGGCGTCGTGAACTTCAGCGTCCTCGACGGCTGGTGGATCGAAGGCTGGATCGAAGGCGTGACCGGCTGGGCAATGGGCCCCCAGCCCGATGAAAAACTCTCTGACGAAGAAGCAAGAGCCGCCGAAATCAGCGACCTTTACAATAAGCTGTATTATATTATAGTCCCCATGTACTACGACCGCAAGGATGATTGGGTTAAGCTGATTAATAACTCCATAGGCATGATAGCATATTATTTCAACAGTCATAGGATGATGCGGCGTTATGTGACACATGCTTATTTGTAAATTTAGTAGGGTTTCTTATAGGGAGTTTGAGTTTTATCCCTCACATAATTTTTAGGGATATAGGTAACTCAAAAAAAGGCATGCAACTACCCTTATTTAAAAAGAGTACTTTTTCCTTTTGCAAGGTTTGTTGTATATAATTTCGCTCTTTTATAATTTTTATTTAGATAAATTAAACTATATTAGGACTTACGCAGTTGGACTGAGAAATCGATAGCATTAAACCCTTAACTGTCTAATATACAATATCAATCACAACGCCGATTATACTTGATTTTGTACTCCAAGTGCGTAAGTCCTATATATATTTCAGTATTTTAAGATCTATCCAAAAATTAAAGTTCAATATCCAAATCTCAAGTTCCTAATAGCTGATCTGCTTTCCGGTTACGAAAGTTGTTTTAAGGTTCCTATTGATATGAGAAATAATATTGGTTTCATGCTTCTTCGGTTAAGTGAGGAATCATGACAAATTGCCTTCATTCTTACAACAGTTCTCAAAAATTGTGTTCTATTGTGAATTGGAACTGGATATCGATTTCATGTAAACAGGCCAAAGTTTAAGGTAGGTTTCTGTTGCAAAATCGATATCTTTCAGGCAAGAAAATTCCTTAACCGATGACCAATGATATTGGTTTTGAGACGGGCTCAATTATGGATATTACTTGTAGTTATAGTGGAAAATAGACGGATATGATCAATTCTTAATGTTAAGTCCTAGCATGAATCAATACTGAGCCATTGATACTAAGCCATTTATCCGTTTTACTTACCGAGCATAGTACTTGAACTATATTAGTCCTTAAAAAA
>CAYSZA010000327.1:0-3146 GCA_964435275.1 uncultured Methanosarcinales archaeon
AATTTAGGATCTGAGAATTTAGGATCTGAGAATTTAGGATCTGAGAATTTAGGATCTGAGAAATATCAGGAAGTGAGCAATCGGGCGATGAAAACTTCCTCGATAGTCTAATCTATCTTTTTTGAACTGAATGTTCAAAATTATAATTTTGGATTGAAATTCTGATTTTTAGTGCTTCTTCAGCTCTGTAGAAAATTCTAACGTGTATTTTTCCAATTATTTAAGCTGAATGACCTGTATGTTTTTACATATTTAATTTCAGCCTCTTGCAGTGGAGTTAATGGTTTTTTACAGAGTCAGTAATAATTGACGGAGGTTTAAGGAGGTAGATATAATCAAAACAATAAAAGTACCGGATTCCATAGATACTTCAAAAGAGTTACAAAAGTTAGTTGATTCAACAGGAAATACATCAGTTGAATATACCTTTTCGAAAGATCATAATATCGTAATCAATTCACTCCTACGTGTTAATAATAACACTACCTGGGACGGGAATGGTTGCAAATTTACATTGATGGAAAATGCACCAGTTGAGATATTCGGAGAGCAGGTGCCATTAATAGCTCCTAAATGTTCTACAGCTGCGGAAAATCTCATTTTCCATGACATTATTTTTGAGGGAAACAGGGATTCTCAGAAAGAAGTTGAAGCCCTATATCCCAAACCCTGGGGGCATGGATACCACAATTTTTTCACATTGGGTGACCTGCACAAAGTGTCATGTTCAAACTCCCTTAACTGTGAGTTTTATAACCTGTCTTTTGAGGACAATCTGGGAGATGGAATAAGAGTCGAAGGCGGCACTAATATATCGGTACACGACATTACGGGAAAACGAGGGGGGCACGATATCATTTGTTACAATGCAGTCCTTGGTGGCGAGGTGTACAACCTCAAGGCCGATCTGGCCGTCAATGCTGGAGTCAGGACAAGGTCAGCGAAAAATATCAAAATTCATGACTGTGTTTTGAATGGTGGTACAGGAATGGCATATTCTCCTGGTATGCAGATTCAATCGACTGCCACTAATTGGGTATCATCTGGGATTGAAATATACAACAATTATATCCATGATACATGGGGTCCAGGAATCCAGGTGGTAGGCAACGTACCGAATAACGAGACTGTCTCGATTCACAACAATTTATTTGTGAGTTGTGGTGCTATGCCTGCAACGAACAAACTTCCCAACGTGGGAGCTATTGTTTATGATGGATTTCCGGTTGACATTGAATACAATACTGTTGCAGGATGTTATGGTTTCGGTTTTGCTGCAGCAGATTACGACATATCATCTACATATCCAGCAACAGCAACAATCAAGCGGAATATTGTTGTCGGAACAAAGAAAGCTCTATATCCCGGAACTGGCTCAGGAGCAGCTATAGCAAATCTGCTTGGATCAAGATATATTTTTACATGTCTAGAAAACGATACATATGGCAATATATCCGATTTTTACGATGTAGCTCATTCCAGATGTCTGTCCGTAGATCCTCTTTTCGTGGGTTCCGGCGACTACCGTCTACAAACCTCAAGCCCTTGTAGGTTTAACGGATATCAACTTGGAAGATATAATGGGGTGGACGATTAAATGAGGTGGATGATTAAACGAAGTGGACGATTTCTACTCTTGAATATCAATCATTTTCGTAAAATAACTGTGAATGTTATACCCACACTAAAGAAACTTCCTTGTCAGCAACAGGTGAAATGCTGGGTAAAAGAATATTAGGACTACTTATATTGTGAATATGCCCGCCTTAAAGTAAAAACTGTTAAATTTATTCTCACTTGCATATTCAATAGCCTTGTTATATTTCTACCTGATCACCTGTCGGTCACATCAATTGACAACAATGCAGTATTTCTTAGCTTTAGCTACACTGCCATTCTCATTCTTAATTGTAGGGCTTAATTGTAAGGCTTAAGTGTAGACACCTGGCTTCTTGAATGTGTGTACAGCAGTAAAAACATGTTTACTGCACTAATCACCGGATGTCTCTGGCTCAAAGACCTGAAAATACTCTGTCGGACTGCCAGTTTAACACTTTTGAAGTTGACCGAGAGAGTAGCTTTACCAGTTATGATGCCATTTATAATACTGGATTCTTATTAGCACCATATCCGTAGCCCTTATTTACCCAATAAGATTCATCCTGCGGAGTAGCTCCAAGATTGTTATTAACCATCTTTGTAACCATTTTTGGAGATCCACCCTTCATTTTTGGAGATTCATCCTTTGTCCATCCGCCAGGACAGTCCCACATAACACAGTTCTGAACTGTCAGTGAACCGGAAGCATGCACATACTGTATAGCGGCATTTCCCTTCGATCCATGCATATTCCTTATGATGCAGTGGTCAATCACATTATTGGTCTGAATGTCTTCAATCTCAATTGCACACCAGCCAGAATGAGTGTCATCATAGATAGTACAATACTCAATGAGGCAGTTAGATGCATTGTCAAGCCTTATACCTGTATTAGTCTGAACATCAATTTTACAGTTAGAAACTTTTGAGTTTTTTGTCCCTCCAAGGAATTCAACAAAGTCATGCCCGACAGAGGAACTAAGACAATTAGATATTATGACGTTGTTTCCTGCCTGACATTTTATACCGTCATTATAGAGGTATCTCTGGAAATTCAGGTTACTTATCTGTACATCATTACATTTTCTAAGCAGGATACAGTTTCTAGTTTCCCCATGTCCGCCATCACCAACACCAGTAGCATTACTTATGAATTTCAAGCCAGAAATTTCAAAGTTGCGAATTCCATTGCAATAGATCCAGCCATTCGGTATTTTGACTCCTTCAGCTCCACCAGTATTTTCTTTACCTTGGAATATAGTTTTGTCACAGCCTGCCCCCTGCAATTTAATATCACTTTTCATTATTAACCGATCATTAAGTGTGTAAGTACCTTCAGGAACATAAACTGTGTCACCAGATTTAGCATCGTTTATTGCATCCTGAATGCTATATTTTTGACCAGGTCCAACGTGTAATATACTCATACTTTACCCCCTAATTTATAAATCACTTGGTTTCAAAAACTCAAAATTTGCTTCTGTGAATGCCGTTTTTATAATTTTAGAAGTTTAAAAAATTTAACGTTTACAGCAAAATAGTTTTTT
>CAYSZA010000328.1:0-3118 GCA_964435275.1 uncultured Methanosarcinales archaeon
TCAAGGCAGACGGTTATTTCTCCTGCGCTAAAAACTTCCCTTTTTTTGCGGACTACTCCGGCTTCCGAAAAGCCAAGGGCGTGCAGGATCTCTATTGTATTTGCCTCGTCTACAGGAGTTTCGAACTCTTTTCGGGTTTTGGAAACGCTATCGAGTTTGGGGCCTTTGTAGGTCAGCACAGCCTCGCCGTCCATGGAACGGATCCTGAGCGCTTCATCGGTTTTCGCAAAGTCCCTGTGAGGAGCTGCAAAATAAATATCCGACTGGCTCTCAACCCCCAGTTTTACTGCCCCTATTTTTGTGAGGATGGAACGCGCTTTCGAATGGTCTGCTCTGACCTTGACCTCGATTTCAATCATAGTTTTCAGGCACTCCAGTAGAATCCGGTTAAAATTGGCTAAGATAATGGCTAACAATTGCGGCTAAATAACTACCTGCTAAAAAATTCACATAAATAATCTAAAAATGAAATCCGGAAAATCCGGATCTTTTTATGTATCTGCGGGGACGAACTTGGTGCCGTAATAGATCATGCCACGTTCGCCGCCTTCCCCAAGCTTGCGAAAAACGGATCTTACCCTCATTCCGATATGGATTTTTTCGGGGTCGCCAACTACCTGGGAGGTCAGACGGGGGCCTTCATCCAGCTGGATTATGGCGAGAGTGTAGGGTGCCTGCATCTCAAAACCTTCCGCAGCTGTATGGATTAAGGTATAGGATACAATTTCGCCAGTGCCTTTGAACTTATAGGGCTCAATCTGGCCTCCACGCCTGCAGTTTACGCAAACATTGCGCGGAGGATAGAAATTTTCCCCGCATTCTTTACAGCGGGTACCTTCAAGGTTATACCTGCTGCCAAGGTTTCTCCAGAATCTAGGAACGGAAGACATCGGATATCACCTCTCCCTCGAAAGGATATGCACTACTGCTGTTGCACCTGACCCTCCAACATTATGGGTCATACCGTACTTTGCACCTGCCACCTGACGCTTGCCTGCTTCTCCACGGAGCTGGGTTACGACTTCTACAGCCTGCTTTATTCCAGTTGCTCCTACAGGATGTCCGCAGGCTTTGAGGCCGCCTGAAGTGTTTACAGGAATCCTGCCTCCTATTGCAGTTTCTCCGTTTTCCGTGACAATCCCGCCTTTCCCTTTTTCTGCAAAACCGAGGTCTTCAATAGCGCAGATTTCGGCAATCGTAAAGCAGTCATGCACTTCCACAAGGTCGATGTCTTCAGGTTTCAATTTTGCCATTGAATAAGCTCGCTTTGCAGCCACTGCGGTTGCGTCCAGGGTTGTTATATCTCTTCTGTCATGAAGCGCAATCGTATCACTTGCCTGAGCTGTTGCCTTGATGTAGATGGGGGTGTCAGTGTATTTATGGGCAATATTTGCCGGAGCAAGTACGAGGGCTGAGGCTCCATCGGTTATTGGGGAGCAGTCAAAGACATGCAGAGGATCTGCTACCATTATTGATTTCAAAACATCTTCCACGGAAATTATGTTTTTATATTGAGCTATGGGGTTAAAAGAGCCATTTTTATGGTTTTTTACGGCAACTTCTGCAAGCTGTTCACTGGTAGTTCCGTATTTATGCATATGCAGTTTTGCAATCATTGCATAAAGGCCAGGAAAAGTTGCCCCTGCCATACCTTCCCATTCCCTGTCAGCTGCTGCCGCAAGAGCCGCAGATGCTTCTTCGGATCCGACATCGGTCATCTTTTCTGCCCCGGCTGCAACTACAATGTCGCTGTATCCAGATGATACAGCCATAATTGCCTGTCGCAGGGCAAGCCCTCCCGAAGCACAGGCTGCTTCTACTCTGGTAGCCGGAATATGGAGGTTTCTGGAAAGCCCCGAGTAATCTGCAATGAGAGCACCTATATGTTCCTGCTCAATAAAGCGGCCTCCGCTCATATTCCCTACATAGAGAGCATCGATCTCTTTTCCGCTAACACCTGCATCTTCGATTGCTCCTATCCCGGCCTCTACCACTATGTCCCTCAGGGAACGCTCCCAGAGTTCTCCGAACTTGGTATTCTTTACTCCGATAATTGCTACATCTCTCATTATTCTCACTCCGTTTTCAGGCCAGGCGAATCTTGCCTTTATGCCTGGCATATCTGGCGTAGTCGATATATATTGGGTCCTTAATCAGTTCGGAAACCGTCGGAGCTTTGTTTCGGATTTCCTCAATCCTGTCTGTAACTGTTATGCTAAAAGCGTCGGATCCTGCACCTGACCCGAAAGCAGTTGCAAAAATCCTGTCCCCTGGTTTTGCCTGATCCAGAGTAGCGGCAATTCCCATAAGACAGGATCCCGAATATGTATTCCCGATTTTTGGAACTACAAGCCCGGGAGTAATCTGGGCTTTGGTAAATCCCAGGGTTTTTGCAGCTTTACTCGGGAACTTCCCGTTTGGCTGGTGGAAAACCGCATAATCGTAATCTTCAGGCTTTGTCCCGAGTTTTTCCAGAAGACCTTTTGCGCCGTTAGTTATGTGCTTGAAGTAACCGGGCTCTCCTGTAAAACGGCCTCCGTGCTCAGGATAAGGCATTCCTTCCCTTCTCCAGAAGTCAGGGGTGTCAGTTGTAAAAGAATAGGTGTCTTCAATAATTGCAGCAAGCTCGGATTCCTTTCTTCCTATGAGACAGGCAACTCCACCTGCAGCTGCAGTATACTCAAGGGCATCACTTGGAGCTCCCTGGGAAACATCTGCTCCTATAGCCATGCCCAGGTCAATCATCCCTGAACCTACCAATCCCATACAGGCCTGAACTGCTGCAGTTCCTGCCTTACATGCGAACTCGAAGTCTGC
This sequence comes from uncultured Methanosarcinales archaeon, assembly GCA_964435275.1. Taxonomy (GTDB): domain Archaea; phylum Halobacteriota; class Methanosarcinia; order Methanosarcinales; family Methanosarcinaceae; genus Methanosarcina. The sequence goes on from CAYSZA010000328.1 coordinate 2,818, forward strand.
TGCAGTCATGTGGGGGGTCGCTCCTATGGCCTGGGCAACAATCGTGCTTGTAGGTTTTACGGCATAAGGATGACTCTCCGAGCCAGTGTATACCGCCCCGATCCTGCCCGGGTCGACTCCGCTTCTTGCCATCGCATATCTTGCTGCCTCGACAGCTATAGTTGCTGCGTCCTCATCGATGTCAGGCACAGATTTTTCATATACCATAAGCCCCTTTTTAAGAGCCTCTGCGTTATCACCCCAGAGCCGGGCGATTTCTTCAATTTTTATACGGTATCGGGGGACATAAGCACCGTAAGAT
>CAYSZA010000329.1:0-3109 GCA_964435275.1 uncultured Methanosarcinales archaeon
GTACCGCAGCAATCGGTGCAATGGCAGAAAACGAAGGATTATTCGGTAAGGGTCTGATCCTTACTGTCATTCCAGAAACCATTGTTATCTTCGGTCTAGTCGTTGCATTGCTTATCAATTCTGCTTAAATTTAAGAGTACTCAACTTTCTCAGGGCTTACTGCTCTGTTAAAGGTAAAGAATTAAATGACTGTACTTAGTCCGTGGAGGGAGAATCTGACGAAATTCAGAGTAAAGCCATGGCATGTGGACATGGTCTTCATGCATATCATGTTTGTGGTAATCCTGTATATTGTTTACACATACATAGTGCCGACCATAGTCCCTGTTTGATTAGTGTAACGACCAAGTTTATAAAATATTCAGGAGTAAGTAACTTTTAGAATCTAGGCGCGGAACTGGAGATGAAATTGGAAAAACCATAGTTCTGGATTGGAATAAACTAAAAAACTTCCAGAAATTATAAACTGCTATAATTCCGGGAAAGAAAACGACAGTATTCCAACTAAAAAGTAAGAAACATTCTGGAACTATGGTTCTGACTTACGGGGTTGAGGGGGGTAACTGACTTGGAAGAAGAAACAAACGTTCAGGTGGAGAAAAATAAACGTATAAGTGAAGGAATGAAGTCTCAGATCGGAATCACTCGTAAAAGGGGATCTAAAAGTAGTTTTGAAGATGAGTATCAGGTGAAAGGAGTAAGGGCCAAGTCTTACTATCTTGACGTTATTTTCGTTCAGATCGTACTTTTGATGCTGTTGTATGGCGTCTGTGTGCTTGTGGTACCCAAACTGGTCTGAACAGCGATATTTTAGCTCTGAGTAGATTTAAACTTTCTTCGGTGGAGTGGTCTTCCCTCTGCCGAGGAATACTATATTTCAGATGAACCTCTCTTTTTTCCGGTTTAAATTAGAAAATTAATCTTCTTCTCAGATTTTAAAACGGGTTTACCTGTTGTCTGTTTAAGCTGCTTTTTAATTCTCATGCACGAAGAACCTGCTTATTAAGGAATTTTTATGATGGAGGAGGAGCGTTTTTACAGAAGAATGGAAGTTTATCCAGGTTACTTATCCAGGTTACTTATCCAGGTTACTTATCCAGGTTACTCATTTACCGGATTTCTGAAAGATAAAATTTAAAAGTTTATTTTCTTTATAAGAGAAAGGCTTTTTATATCTAGTAAACTTAGGGAATTAATGGATATCTTAGAGATAATTTTTAACTCTTAAACTGCCCTGACCTGAGGTAAAAGAAATTGTTTCTAACAAAATTTTGATTTTTTTGTTGATTTTGTTCTGTACGCTTTCTAGAAAATATCCTGAAATATTTCCTTAAGTTTTGATAAAAATACTGTTCTACATACTGATTTTTATTATCTAGATTGAGATTTTGTAGGGGCGGCAAAGAGAACATAAATTAAAATTCTTTTTAAATGATTTCGGTAAATATAGAAAAATATTTAATGAAGAATTTTTTACTATCATACGAAAAAAATAAGTAGATATGGAGGATTAACTTTGAAAATAAGGGTTGTGAGTTCAAGAGAAGAAATCTTTACACTGAATCCAAATGAGAGAATAGTGCACCTGGCCTTCAGGCCTTCAAACAAGGATATTTTTTCATTGGTTGAAAATTGTCCGAAGATTGAGGTCATACAGCTTCCTAAATCCTACAGGCGCACCGTTTCTAAATCCATTGAAATGTTCCTTGAAATGCAGAGAATCCAGCTCATCGAAGGCGATGTCTGGGGTCACAGGAAGGACATAAACGAGTACTACCGTATTCCTTCGTCAATCATTGAAGAGATAAAAGAGCTCAAAACTGAGGGTAAATCGACTGAGGCTATTGAAGAAAAGGTCTCCAGGGAAAGCAAACTTAACCCTGAAATGGTCGCTTACATTCTAAGAAAAGATGTTACTGCCTGAGGAGTTGAAGCAGCAGCTTTAGCTTCTCCCCAATTTCATTTCTTTTTGAGTTTTATCTCATTATTCTAAAATTTTCTTTTTTATGATTCGATTCATCTTCATATTTCTGCTTTTCTTACAGTTTTATTTTTTTTCAATATTTCTTCCATTCTGTAATTTTTGACTTCCCTCACATCGATAACTTAATTTTCAAGTTAATTTCAATACTTTAAAATTTTTATTATCCTTTTATTTATTAGACTCCTTTATTTTCTCTGGTAGTGCTTCCCAATCTTTTGCAGACTTTTTCTAGTATAAACTAACCTTAACTTAGCAGGCTTTTAAATATAACAGTTATTTCGCAAGTTTTAGAACTGAATAATACCTGATAAACTTCCCATTGAAGTCTCGGAAGAACAAAAAGTCCAGTTTAAGGCCGTAAAAACAGAAGTCCAATTTAAAGTCGTAAAAACAGAAGTCCAGTTTAAAGTCGTAAAAACGATTTATTTTTGTCACCAAGACCGGAGGACAGGCAGACAGTCAATTCAGCCATTCCTTTTTCATCCCCTGTTGCTAAACCATATCACAAATCTCGTTTTGTTATTCTTTTCAAGCTCAATACAGCCTTCGATCTGTTTCACGAGAATGTTAACAAGTTCAAGTCCCAGGGAATCTGGATTTTTAGGATCGAGTTCGACGGGAAAACCTTTTCCATTATCCTCTACAACCAGTGCAAACTGCAGGTTTTCGCCATCCGGGCAGTTTCGCTCTGTCCATGAGTCTTCCGCTTTTTGCCTTTCTTCATAACCTTCTGCCTTACTGAGAACTATGCCGATTTCTCCTCTCGTTCCTGCAGGAAAGGCGTGCTTCAGGGCATTTGAGATCAGCTCATTTGCAACAATCCGAGTGGGATCGCGGTATCAATGCCCAGGTATATCTTCTCAAGTTCAAGCTTCAAGCTGATCTCCTCATTTCCCAGCCTGTACGAGCGGAAAAGGTCGGTGGTCAATTTTCGCAGGTAGTCCGCAAAGTCAAGGGTGTCTATTTTGTCTCCTTTGTAAGATTCTTCACGGATTATAGCCATGGAAGTAACCCGATTTTGATTTTCCCGAAGTGCTTCGAGCGTTTTTGTATCGCTGAACCTTTCAGCATCAAGGCTTAGAAGGGATGAGATTAACTGCAGGTTGTTTTCAATTCTGTGGTGAA
>CAYSZA010000330.1:0-3105 GCA_964435275.1 uncultured Methanosarcinales archaeon
ATTTTCTAAAGAAAAATATAATTTTGCTTAGAATAAACTTTCAAAATGTTCAAACGAAAAAGGACAGACTGGAAGTCGGTTTTTAATATTTGCCTTCAATGATGCGGTTATCGATAGGATCTCTACTGGATTGTAAATGATATGCTTTTGTGAATAAGTTTATCGTCAAAATAATATTTTTGCTAACACATTATTTATTAGGAGAGGAAAATCATAAAAAACATAATTTCCGTTTTTCGCAGTACTTCTCACCTTCTCTCAAAACATACTTCCGTAGGAACTTATCTCAACGTCACTATTGTTTACATTCACTATTGTTCGCACTTTCATTTAATTTCGCTTCGAAATAACCGGCAGTAACCTCATTCTTATGTGCTACGAAGGCAGCTAAGACTTCCCCTTTTTCTCGTTCGGGAACACCATAGTAGTCAAGTGCTTCTTTGAGGTCTGCTGTGACCGCATCGAACTCCTCGGGTGAGATCCGCAGGTCACGATGAGCTTCTTCGAGGGACTTGCCTGTATAGTTGAACGGTCCACCTGCCACTGAGGCAACCCATAGAGTCCTCATGAATTTGAGACCTGGCAATCTATCTTCTAATTTATTGTTGGTCCAGTCTCTTAGAGCAGGGTTTTTTGAATTTTTGCCAGCAATCGGATCATTCACAACATTATCGCTGAAACGATTCACTACCTTAGCGATGGCATAGATCCCACCAAGACGTTCATACAAAGATTTGTCTTGTTTCCCCTCATTCTCTTCCTTACACGTCTCGTTTACTACTTTATCTTTCGGATTATCAAGTTCTCCGCCAGCAGCATATACTGCACTTACTGCTACAGCAGTCAATGACGCTAAAAAACAGACTGCCAGTAAAATGGCTATTGCCTTTTTGATTTGACTTTTCATATTCCCACTCCTTATTTTATATTGTCTTTTTATGTGCCTTTATAATGAGAAAAAAACTTACAGTAGCCACATTCAGTATAAAGAAGACTACATCTAATCCCCCAATTGAATAAAATAGAATATTTTAATATAAACATATAATTTTTCATTCTTTAAAACGCTAGCATGTATTCTATTAATAATAAATATAAAAAGTGTACAAGAAAATCTGGTTAGAGATTATACCGTACAAAATAACAAAGAACGTTATCGAGAAAAGAGGTGATAAATAAATTAGATATTTCTCACATATTTTTGCACTTAATGTACGCTTATCGAGGGGAAGATATTGTTGTGAAATAATCGATTCTACTGATAAGGATTTTAGAAAACTTGTCTACAGTCTTTGAAACGGCTATAAACTGAAATAATAGTACGTTTAACCGGTCTTGCTTTTATTTGTTGAGTATATAAAATTAGGAAATTTTCTGTACTTTCATTTATCTTTTTTCTCTTAGCTTTAAAGAGTTAAATTTAAAAAACTCCCTTGAAAAAGGGAATTTCTTAAAATTAGTTTTTAAAATTCAGTGTTTAATCTAGAGTTCCTCTGATTATTCTCCTTTCTTCTGCTTCAAATCATGGACCGAGGCTTCTGCTAAGTCAGTTCCTCCCCGGAAATCATATTTTGTATTACCTGTAACGAAACCGCGGATGAGCCCTCTCTCTGGAGAATACTCAATAAATGAATTGTCTCCCTGGGCAATGCCTATGATTGTGATGTTGTCAGAAGCAGAGGTCAGATTATACCGGCCTGTATTCTCATCAGAGACCGACAGCAATCGGGTCTGTTCCGAGGTATCTTCGATAATCCCGTCACTATTCAGAATGGTGGTGTATTCCTGGGTCACGTTATACGACATATTAGTTTCCGGCCACTCAGTTTCGTGGGGCGAGGATGAAATTCTACCATCGGCATAGAGAACATAGGGGATGGTTATATTATGCGTGCTTACGTTGACATCGCCTAAGATGAAGTTGCCTCTCACACAGAGCATAACAATATCGGCTGTATCGTCCTCACCAACCTCGTCGATGTATCCGGCAAACGGAGTGAATGTTGTTTTCCCGTTTGCGAAAATTTTACCGGAAAATACATTTCCTTCCTGGCTGTTTATCTGGTAAACACTATTCTGGGCAGTTGTCCAATTGCCGGTGAGATTAGGGATCGCCACTCTGTCATCAGGAGTCGTTATTCCGTTGCGAACTGCGAGAGCCGTTTGGACCTTGACAACCCCACCTGAACTGGAGATAATGCCCACTGAGAAAACGTCGTCCGACTCGATAATACCGCTTCGGAACAATGTGGTATTTCCATTCTTTTTATGGCTGAAGAAATGCCTGCCGTCTTTCTCGTCAATGGCAAAGAACAAAGGAGAGCCGGAGGTATCCCCCACGATCTTAAACAGCCGGTCATACTGAGTGACGGTGTAAACTATTCCTGAGTTGTCTGCGGCAAATCCTCCAGATGCGGAGTCGTAGGTGATACCTGATATGGTTGTAAAAGCGCCGGTGATATCATATGGTACTTGCTTTATCCCGGTGTCTGTCACCGGGGGTTCAGGACTGACATAACCCGCGGTGGCTGTTCCTACAATTAGAAAAAGAATTGCTAAGGAAAGACTCAACGCAACTGCTGTCCTGTGAATTGCTTTCATTTCTCATTCCTCCTTATTTTTGTTACATTTCAAAGGAATTTCATGACTTTAAATGTTAGTGTGTCGGGCTGTATCTCGTTAAAACGAAGTCGTTTTCTGATTCTTGAGAAAAAAGAAAAGTTAGGAGTTTCTCAAATTAAAAGAACGAAAGCAAAAGCGGTTAAATCAAGGCTACAGACACAGTTTCTAAATTTGCCTATAAGTTTCTCAGGATTTTTTGCATTTGACATGACGATTATAATTAGAGAATGTTGCATTCATAGCAATTGTACAATGCTTGAGTTACCATTCGACTTTCATATACTATGTGACTATATAAAGGTTGTATCCAGCTTTAAGTTATCTGGTAATGTATAGGTTTTATGAGAAAACAGCTGTATTTTAAGTTTGGGGACTTTATTATAAAGCAACTTTTATTCCTGAAATGTAGCTGTTTCTACGCTTTCCAAAAAAAGTAGAAATAGTCTTTTGTTTACGTTTTTCAATAGTTTACGGACATAACTC
>CAYSZA010000331.1:0-3071 GCA_964435275.1 uncultured Methanosarcinales archaeon
ACCGGAAGCACAGTCTTGCCGAACTCGGTTAGAGAATATTCAACTTTAGGAGGGATTTCGGGGTAAACCTCCCTGAGAATAAGCCCATCTTCTTCAAGTTCCCTGAGCTGTTTCGTAAGCATTTTGGGGGAAATGCCCTGCATGTTTTGCTGGAGCCCCGAGAAACGCAGTTTTTCTGTCCTCAACTGCCAGAGGATAATTGGTTTCCATTTGCCTCCGATTACCTCCAGGGTTGCTTCCACAGGACATTGATAACGTTTGCTGTTCAGTATCTCACTCGCCATATACACTCATAGTATCCTTCTTGTAAGTTAGTATCCGAATTGTATGTATAGTATATAAATATAGTTGCTGCAGACTAGATACCAATAATTACATTTGCTGAACAAAAGAAAAAAATCTGGCATAAATTGAGAAACTAATCCTGAATAAATTCAAGGAAAAAGGAGTTCAGGTTAGACTCAAATCCTGATTAAACCCGTTTTAAAGAATAAGAGGCATGAATAGAATGAAAGTTATAGGTATTGTTGGAAGTCCCCGAAAGAATGGAAATACGAACACTGTTGTCCAGGAAGTACTCAAAGGTGCAGCAGAGGCAGGTGCCGAAACCCGGACGTTTATTCTCAACGAGATGAACTACAGAGGTTGCCAGGGTTGTGACTATTGCAAAAACCATGATAGATGCAAGCTTGAAGATGACCTTATGGAAATATTCGATGAGCTTGCATTAGCAGATGGAGTTGTTTTTGGTTCTCCTATTTATTTTGGCCAGTTTACAGGCCAGATGCGGCTCTTCCTTGACCGCTGCTATTCCCTTATAAACGCTGACTTCTCCCCCCGCCTTCCTGCCGGGAAAAAAGCAGTGATTATAGGATCTCAGGGAGCTCCTGACCCGGCAGCTTTCAAAGGGGTCTATGAGGAGTTTAAAGGACAAATTTCCAACTTCATGCGCATGGACGTAAAGGATACCCTTGTAGGAATTGGCTATCACTCTCCGGGAGAGATTAAGGACAATACCGAACTTATGGAGAAAGCGAAAAACACAGGCTTTAACCTGTTAAAATGAAGAGAAATAAGAGAAATATTAACTCGGCAAGAAAAAGAAACCGGAAAAGAAAACAAAACAGGGGAAGAATTAAAATCGGGCGAAGAAACCCGGAGAGATTTCATCGCCCAGATCTTTCAGGAATGAACAGGAGAAGTCTGAATATGGATACTCTTGAAGCAATTCACACGCGGAGAAGCGTTCGAAAATACACAGACCGGCCGGTTCCGCAGGAACTTGTCACTGAAATGCTCAGGGCTGCCATGAGCGCTCCGTCTGCAGTCAATGCCCAGCCCTGGATTTTCATTGTTATCGATGACAGGAGACTCCTTGACAAAATTCCGACTTTCAGCCCCTATGCAGGCATGTGCAGGGAAGCTCCTCTGGCAATTCTCATCTGCGGAGATATAACACTTGAAAAGGCTCCAGGATACTGGGTTCAGGACTGCTCGGCGGCTACCCAGAATCTCCTGCTTGCAGCTCACGCTGTCGGGCTCGGAGCAGTCTGGACAGGGATTTATCCGGTGAAGGATCGGATTGAAGGTTTTCGGAAAGCCTTCGGACTGCCTGAACACGTAATTCCTCTGGCCTTTGTACCTGTAGGCTATCCTGACCAGAAACCCGAACTTGAAAACCGGTACAGAGAGGAGAAAGTATACCATAACAGGTACGGCCAGAGGAAAGGATAAGCCGTAAAGCAGGCAATTTGCTAAAAGGCTCTTAAATAAGCTGAACTTACCGTGAAAACCTTTTAGAGCAAAAGGATACCTTTCCACATATATTGAATGCGGGAAATAAAATATTTCCCAAAATTCATGGGTTTGTGTAAAAACCTTGTAGAATCAACATTAAAAGAAGAAGGTTGCATAGAGTATGGGCCGTATCAGGAACTGGAGAATTCAGAGGTTATGAAGTTCATGGAAGAGCGGAAAAAGAAAAAAGCCTGAAGGGTAAGGAATAAAAATAGGATAGTCCCGGAGGAATAAAGAAATGAAAGTTGTCGCGTTTAACGGAAGCCCGAGAAAAGAAGGAAATACGGCTGCCCTTATAAAGCACGTCCTTGCAGAGCTTGAGAAAGAAGGAATAGAAACCGAAACTGTACAGGTTGGAGGAAAGAGTATTCACGGCTGCATTGCCTGTGCAAAATGCTTCGAAAATGCAGACAAAAAATGCGTAATTGACAAAGACATAGTCAACGAATGCATTGAGAAGATGCTCGAAGCCGACGGGATAATTCTGGCTTCACCTACCTATTTTGCAGACCTGACTCCTGAGCTTAAGGCTCTAATTGACAGGGCAGGCTTCGTTGCTAAAGCCAACAGTGAAATGTTCAGGCACAAAGTAGGAGCAGCAGTCGTCGCAGTCAGAAGGGCAGGATCGATTCATGTTTTTGATTCCATCAACCATTTCTTTACAATTTCTCAGATGATAATCCCGGGATCAAGCTACTGGAATATGGGAATAGGGCTTGTCGAGGGCGATGTTGAAAAAGATGATGAAGGAATCCGGACAATGCAGATTCTGGGCCAGAATATGGCCTGGCTCTTGAAAAAGCTAGGTGCATAAGTTATAAACATCCTCTCGAGTCCCGTCTCGGGAGGAGACAAAACTTAGCTTCGAGAGTACGCCGCCTTTTTCGGCAGAGTAGCGGCTCTGCAGTGAACTGCCCTTTTCGCTACGCTACGCTTCGTTCAAGAGGGCTAAATTGTGGGGAAGAGAAATTGCTTTTCAACTTACTCAAGAAGGATAACTTTGCAAAGTTCTCCTTCCGTTTACCTGTTTTCCTGTGGTTAAATGGATAAATTATTGATAGTTTGTTTGGTCTAAAACAGATGGTTGTCTTTTCCCTTAGCCTGCCGCAAAACAGGTCAAGAAAAACCGAATATTAGTGCCGTTTATACTACTGCGTAAACAGTATGATAATACGACATACTCATCATCATACATACTAGGGATCATAACAGAAATGCTAATCGCCGCAGCATCTTTCCGTTTCACAGTTTGTAAAATTGGGAAGACTTTCAAG
>CAYSZA010000332.1:0-3051 GCA_964435275.1 uncultured Methanosarcinales archaeon
ATCAATCAAGAAAACATAAAGTGAGGGGTAAAATGCAGTACGAGCTAGAAGAAGTCGAGAGAGATTACATCGAATTTAGAAAAGAAATGGGAGAGGAATAAACACTCTCCACTTTCATTATATCTACCTTATTAATTCTATAATTTATTTAAAACACTTTAGATATTTATAAAAATTGAGTAAGTATCATTGAGGCCGTACATATCTTTACTTACAGAGATGATATTTATTATTGACTAATTTTGAAATGGGTCAGAAGGTCAATAAATATTCTAAGTTCCTTCCGAAATTAACTCTGCGCTAACAGAGAGGTCGTCCGTTATTATGCGGTTGATGTTTTCATGATTAATTTTCCAGTGCTAGAAATACCTTATATTTCGTGAATCAAGCATGCTATTAACCTTACTGATTGCAAAAAAGGTATGTGTGCCACTAAAAGTGTTTTGGAAATAACATCAACTAACTAATAGTGCACGACCAACAGAGATAAACTAATTTTTCAATGGGAACACCTATGTGATAAGGATAAACTCTATACTTTTGTAAACTTGCCTTAGAGGCTGTCTTAAAATTCAAACCATTTTTACAATTAGATAATGGACAATGCTAACTTTAAAATTCATAATGCAATTTTTCAGCAATTCAGGTTCACATTGACCTGTACCATATCTAGGACAGTCTTTACTGATATCACAGACTACTTTATTAAGAAGATAAGGAACGAAAATTCTAATTATTTATAAAAACAGAGGATACGACAGGTCGGCAAATGGGAGTTTTAGTAGGGGTCTTTGTGATAAACAGTTTATTTTAAAGGAGGTAATTTTTAATGTCTGGAATGAAGCTGTCGACCTGTCAGACTATCATATGCATAAATGTATAAATATATTCTGATAATTATAGTTCAGTAATAATCTTACTGATACATTTAGCAGGTTGATCGCCTGGTTACTCCTATATGTTGTCAAGTAATCTTCTTAATCTAAATACCATCTAGTCTTTCTATGTCTAAAATGAGTTGGCTTCAGATTCAATTAAAGATATTATCTATTAGTCCTTTATGCCGTTATTATATGCAAGTATTTTTTCAATCAATTTGCCCTTAAACAATTAACTGGAAAGTATATTTTTTATCTGAATTGAATAAATATAATAAGCAATGTCGACTAACTAAGAGTCCTTTGAATATTATTAATTATCACCGGTTCAAACAAATGCGTAAGTTACATACACATACTTGGGGTAACTTACATTTATCGAGAATCATGTGACAAAAGTGCCGTAACGACCGGATTTAAGCAATGAAGGGATGCAAAGGTATGGTCATAAATAAAATTACGAGCAGAAAGAAAATACAAGCGCCAATAGGTAAGCAGATACCAAAAGGAAAACAGGTGCTAAAAGGGAAAAAGACACCAGAAGAGAGCACGAAACCGGAAGGGGAACGAGAACCAAAAGGAAAACAATGGATAGAAGAGGAATCGAAACCAGAAGAACAGAAACAAAAAGAGAACTTTCCCATCGTGGGCATCGGAGCATCGGCTGGCGGGCTGGGTGCGTTTGAAACCTTCTTTTCAGGTCTTCCCGAAAATGTCAATCCTGGCGTAGCCTTTGTAATAATACAGCACCTGGACCCAAAACACAAGAGCATCCTCTCCGACCTGGTAAGGCGCTATACAAATATGCCGGTTTATGAGATCGAAGAAGGGATGGATGTTAGGCCTAACTGCGTCTATGTTATCCCGCCTAACAGAGACCTGGTTTATCGTCAGGGTTTGCTCCACTTACTGGAACCGACAAAGCCACACGGTCACCGCATGCCTATCGATTTCTTTTTCCGCTCCCTGGCCGAGGGAAAGAAAGAGCGAGCCATCGGCATTGTGCTCTCGGGTACTGGCAGTGACGGAACGCTGGGAATGCGGGCAATCAAGGCTGAAGGCGGCATGGTAATGGCGCAAACTCCCGAATCCAGCGAGTATGATAGCATGCCACGCAGTGTCATAGACACCGGTCTCGCAGATTATATTCTGCCGCCGAAAGAAATGCCTGCACAGCTCATTGCCTATGTAACTCAAGTTTTTGGGAAACCATCTCATCCGGCTACCAGGACAGAAGATTCGATGAACAGGATATTTAACCTGATGTTTTCCCAGACAGGTCACGACTTTTCCCGTTACAAAGAGGGCACCATCACCCGGCGCATTGAGCGGCGTATGGCTGTTCATGCCATTAAGCGTTTGGATGAATATGTGCATTTTTTGGAGCAAAAACCTGCCGAAGTAGAAGCACTTTTTCGCGACTTTTTAATCAGCGTTACAAGTTTCTTCCGTAATCCCAGGGCGTTCGATGCGCTTCTGGAAGAAATTATCCCGCAGCTCTTTGTCGGAAAGCACCTAAATGAAACTATACGGATCTGGGTGCCAGGCTGCTCCACAGGCGAAGAAGCTTACTCGATCGGCATACTGCTCCAGGAGCATATGGAGACATTGAGACGAACTTTCAAGATACAGATTTTTGCAACGGATATTGACAGTCGTGCTATCGAACGTGCCCGTGCCGGTATATACCCTGCCAGCATTGCTGTCGATGTCTCGCCAGAAAGACTGGAGCGTTTCTTTGACGTAGGTCCAGACGGCAACTACCGCATTCGTAAAAATATCCGTGAAATGGTAATCTTTTCCGAGCATGATCTTATCAAAGATCCCCCTTTCTCCAAACTCGACCTTCTAAGCTGCCGCAATGTACTGATTTACATGGACGCGGAATTGCAGAAGAGACTTATTCCCCTCTTCTATTATGCATTGAACCCTGGAAAATTTCTCTTCCTTGGGTCTTCCGAAACCATTAATGGGTTCACCAGCCTTTTCGACACGCTGGATCGCAGGGCAAAGCTGTATCAGAGCAGGCAGGATGTTGGAATTGAGCAGTTCCGTTCCATAGCAGCATATATCCCACCAAGACTGGAGCCAAGGGAGATTCAAACAAAGCCAGCGGAGATTCCTGTCAAGGGCAAACCCAAGTTTCGCGAGTTGACCGAAAAGATTTTGCTTG
>CAYSZA010000333.1:0-3032 GCA_964435275.1 uncultured Methanosarcinales archaeon
TATATCTTTACTCTTTAAAAAAAGCTTATTCAGACTGGATTCGGATCGCTATATTTGTGTCTTAGGCTGGAACTGATTCCTCACTTATTTCTTTCACTCTTCATGTCCAATTTCTGCGAAATCAGTCTCTCTATGAGAATTCTGGAGAATTTTAAGGCTTATGATAGTTCTGCTTGAATGCAGACTGGAGCGATATAATTTACCACCTGGAGAGCAATGCTCTCAAGGAAGTTTCGGATACTCCAGGGAATCTGATCCAGAGTATGGGAAGCGAAGTTCAGGCTGCCCACAACTTCTCCTCTGTACTTCAGAGGAATTATAGCAACGGCCTTTATTCCTTCTCTCTTTACTGCATCAGCCATTTCATCTGAGTAAAACTCCAGTGAGTATATGGGCTTTTCAATCTGAATTTGTCTTGCTTCCAGAGAATCCGCCTTATATCTTGAAATCTTTTCTCTAAACTCGGGGGAAATTCCCCTATATGCGACCAGGTTTATCTGGTCCAGGAGTTCGTCCTTGAGATATATACCCCCTGCATCGAGTCCGTTTATTTGAAGACAGGAATCAAGAACTAGGTTGAGTATTGTCTGGAGATGCCAGGTTGTACTCAGTTCCTTTGCGAGTTCTCTCTGGATTTCAAGCATTTTCTGTGCTTCTTTTCTCTCGGTAATATCAACCACAAGGCCCTGTAAGTGTGTTGCTTTTCCTTCCCTGTCTCTCTGGATAAAGGTTTTCTCATCTACCCAGAGCATTTTTCCATCCCCTGTAAAAATTCTGTATTCGACGTCGAAAGAATCCTGTTTCTCTGCGATGTTGCGTTTGAGGATTTCAGTAACTGAGCCTATATCGTCCCTGTGGACAATGCTTTTATAAGGGACTCTCCCTGAAGTAAAATCTTCTACCGTATAACCGAACTGAATCACATTTTCTGAAACATACACAATTGGCAGGTTTTCTTTGTTTTCCCACAAAAAAGCCACTGCCTGGCTGTTATTTATTATAGTTCTCAACAGCCTCTGAGTTTCTAAAGACTTTCTTAGGGCTTCTTCGCCCTCCTTCCTCTCAGTTATGTCCAGTACAAGCCCTTGCAAGTGAGTCACTTCTCCGTCAGGACTGCGCTGGATAAATGTCCTTTCGTTCACCCAGTGGAGATCGCCGGCTTTTGTAAAGATCCTATACTCTGCATTGAAGTCAACTTCACCTCTTCGGATTCGTTCTTTAAGTGAATCTTCGACTCTCTTCAGGTCATCTGGATATATGATATCTCCATACAGGACTCTGCCTGAAATAAAGTCCTCCACTGTGTATCCAAACTGGATCACATTTTCAGAAACAAACTCTGAAGGCCATTTTTCTTCATTTTTCCATAGAAATACTACTGCAGGACTGTTGTTTACTACTGTCCTGATTATTTCCTGCATCTCAAGGACAGAAAGTAAATCAACAATCCCTATTGCCGCAATTACCTTTCCGTCCTCTGAGAAAATGGGAGAGACAGCTACGTTCCTGCCCAGATACGTGCCTTCCTTGGGCACTCTACGTATGGTCTTGCCGGTCCTGAGCACCTCTTCAAGTACAGGGCCAGTATAGTCTCTGTCAAGGATTTGACCTTTCTCCAGACGAAGTCCCTTTCGATTGAGACTGCGGATAGTGGTTGGAAGCCCAACAAGGGAATGTACTGCGACTGCTATTGACTCGAGTTCCTCAGATCCTGCATCTTCAGATATCAAAGAAGTAACCTTCTCACCCCCGGAGAGATCCTGATAATTCTTAAAACCAAAAGGCAGAAATAGTTTCAACAAAAAACTAAGAGCTGAAGCCTTTGTACGTCCTTTTTTCCCGATTTTAATACTTTTTTAACGGTTATACAATTATTCTTTATTTATTCTTTATTTATATAATTAAGATTTCCCTCGAATATCCAGATTTCGATTCCCCTTAGAGGTCATTGTTTTCTGGTTTCCTTCCCTGCTATGATCCAGATTCCTGGGCCAGTGTGGCTTTCCAGCCGGCGTGGAGACACAACTACAGGTAATTTTGATATATTTGAGAGATCAGTTAAGCACTATCCTTCTTGCGATATTTTAAGCCAGGCCAATGACTATGCTTTGGGTCTGCTTTCGTGGGAATCTTAAGATCGAATAACACACTTGGACTATTTTATAAAATGGAAGGAATGTGTTCAAAGTTATGAAAATTCTGGTTATCATGGGAAGTCCCCGAAAAGGTAACACTTATCGGGCAGCGAAGAAAATCGAAGAATTCATGCAGTCTATGGGTAACGTTGAATTTGAATACCTCATGCTCAAAGATGCAAATCTATCTCAGTGCCGTGGATGTTTTGCCTGTCTTTCAAAAGGAGAAAATTATTGTCCATGTAAAGATGATGCTCCCCTTATCGAGCAAAAAATGCATGCTGCCGATGGAGTGATCTTTGCTTCGCCTGTTTACGGCATGAATGTTTCTGCACTCATGAAAACGTTTATTGACCGGTTCTGTTATATCCTTCACCGTCCTCGCTTTTTCGATAAAAAAGCCCTTCTTCTCTCTACCACAGGCGCATTGGGTCTTAAGGAAACTCTTGATTACCTCAAAATGATAGCTGGGATATGGGGTTTTGAGGTATCTCATAGTGTTGGCCTTATAACTCCTCCGATACCGGTTCCAGGGAAGCACGAGCAGAAGAACGATCGGAAACTTAAGGAAGCTGCATTCGAATTCTATAATTCCTTCCAGAAAAAACGCCGCTCTCCGGGACTTAAAGACATACTGGTCTTTCGTGCGCAGAAGGCAAGTTTTGGCGAGCTTGGCCTGAGTTCCCCTGCTGATTATACATACTGGAAAGAAAAGAGCTGGCTCAACCCGGAAGCAAAGTATTACGTTGATGTGCCGGTTAATCCTGTTTACAATGTAATTGGTTGGATCTCGGAGCAGATGGTAAGAAGAAAAATGAGAAAAGATCTGGGTGAGGTAAGAAAATAAATTCGTTCGCTGAGATTGTACCAGAGGTTACATCTTCCAGCAATCTTTTT
>CAYSZA010000334.1:0-1255 GCA_964435275.1 uncultured Methanosarcinales archaeon
ATCAGGCAGGATTCAGCATTATATAAAGTGGCATGTATCATCATACATTTTATGGAAATCAGAATATGGATTGGAATTGGGTTTCCATGCCATAAAAATCTATCAATTATGTTTAGCATGAATCCTGTAAAGGTCAACTTCAGAAGGTTTTATCAAACGATTTCCAAAAAACCAAAATACGACGACCGTGATAATAGGATAGGGGAATAGAGGAACTATTTAAGGGGGTATTTATACTGTCCAATCCGAGAAGAATTAAAAAGGTAATAAAAGGTATGCCGACTATTGAAGGGGCAGGCGTACATATTAAGCGTGCTTTTGGGTCTCATCAGGTGCCTGAGCTTGATCCTTTTCTGCTTTTTGATGAGTTTCATTCTGCAAACCGGAACGAGTACGGGAGTGGATTCCCATGGCATCCCCACAGGGGAATGGAGACAATAACGTATGTTATTGAGGGAACGGTCAGACATGAGGACAGCCTGGGAAATAAAGGCCTGATAGAGGCAGGGGACGTGCAGTGGATGACTGCAGGAAGCGGGATTGTCCATCAGGAGATGCCCGAGGGGGATGAAAACGGGCACCTGTGGGGTTTTCAGCTCTGGGCAAACCTGCCGGCTTCGCACAAAATGATGAAGCCGCGCTACCAGGAAATCAAAAGCAGCAGGATACCCGAACTTCTCATGGAAAAAGGCCTGAAAGTGAGGATTATCTGCGGGGATGTGAACGGGGTCGAAGGGCCTGTAAAAGAAATCGTTACCAATCCCGAATATCTTGACGTTACAGTGCCCCCTGAGGAAAAATTTTCCCACATAACAATTCCGGGTTATACCGTCTTTGCATATGTAATCGAGGGAAAAGGGCATTTCGATGACGGAAGAGATCCATGTGCTTTTGAGGTTGAAGGTGGGAGGTATCTTGATCCTGCAGAGCACTGTGCAGTCGGGCCTGAGTACCTGGTGCTTTATGGGGATGGGGATTTCATAGAGGTAACTGCAGGAGATAAAGGCGTGAGATTCCTGCTGATCTCCGGAAAGCCAATAGGTGAGCCGGTCGCCTGGTACGGACCAATTGTTATGAATACGCAGGAAGAATTAAGGACAGCTTTCGAGGAATATCGAAAAAGTACATTTATTAAATCTTGATTAATCACTCAGTATTGGTAAAGCGAGACTTTGCTATATAAGTCTAAACTTTGCATAAATGCTAAGATAGGCGTAAAATCAGGAGTATGCATAAATCTGGGATATCAATAAAG
>CAYSZA010000334.1:1355-2994 GCA_964435275.1 uncultured Methanosarcinales archaeon
ATGCTAAGATAGGCGTAAAATCAGGAGTATGCATAAATCTGGGATATCAATAAAGAGGTCTGGTGGCCTGGCAAGTATTCTTAGCCTGGCTTCATGCCTGTATTTTAGATTTATACTATTAAATTTTATAATTTCAGAGCGCAATAACTTGCAAAGAACCTCTCTTACCTGCAAAACCTGTTAGAATTTTCTTATTCTTTAATTCTTTTGCTTTAAAGAACACTATCTTCTCATTCTAATTGAGAACCAACTTCTTACCGAAAGTTCTCATCCATACGAAGTTCTTAAATATTCGTATGTGTTATCTATATCTAACTAAATGTTAAAAATATCAAATAATTTGTTGCAAATAATGAACAAATCTTTGCAGATTAATCAGAGATGGAAAGTATGGAAAGAAAATACCTGTACAAACTTATTTTTGGAATAGTCCTGATGGCTGCCGGAATACTATCGGATATTTTCCTCGATATTGACGTTCTGATCCCGATTGTTCTAGTAAATACTGGTTTGATTATCTTTGTTGCTACAGCTTTCAGACTCTTCAGGCGTGGAGACCTTCCTGACAGGGATGAAAGGACAAAAAAGCTGGCTGCGTACGGGATTACGTATTCATGGCTGCTGACCCTTATTGTTATCACGGTCCTTTTCTGGATCCAGTACTTCGGGCTGGCAGAACTTACTACAAACGGAGTGCTTGGTATACTTCTTTTCTTTATGATAATCTCTGCGAATGTTTTCAGGTGGTACTTCATGCAAAAGGGCGATATCGAGTAAAGCTTCGGGAGGTCAGATCGTGAAAACAAGGATCAAGGAGCTCCGGGCAAGGCACGATCTTACTCAGGAAGCCCTTGCAAAGAGGGTGGGGGTCAGAAGAGAAACCATCGTCTTCCTTGAGAAAGGAAAATATAACCCCTCGCTCAAGCTTGCATACCGGATTTCCAGATGCCTGGATACCACAATCGATGAGTTATTTCTCTTTGATGACTCGGATTTAGAGTGAACTATCACTATTTTTCTTTTTAGTACCTTAAGGGATTCCTTTATTCTTTTCTTAAAAAATTCCCTCACTTTTTCTTAAAGAATTGCCTTACATTTCTTCTGATAACATTTTTCACTTTTTTCTTAATATTGACATATTCTTAAAATCTTCCCTATAAATGGAATTATTCATCTAATATGAAGCACAGAGAAAATAAATTTTTAAACAATTAATTATACTTACATAAATAAGTCCTTCAGGAGAACAGCATGGAAAATACATTGATTACCTTTCAGAATGTCTGGAAAACCTACCAGATGGGGGAAGTCCAGGTCAATGCCCTGAAAGCTGTGAGCGTGAAGTTCAGGAAAGGGGAATTCGCTGCAATAATCGGGCCTTCAGGAAGCGGGAAATCCACAATGATGAACCTTGTGGGCTGCCTGGATATCCCAACAAGAGGCGAGATTTTTCTGAAAGGTCGGAATATAGCCTGGCTTGAGGAATCGGACCTTGCAGCCCTGAGAGGCAGGACAATAGGGTTTGTTTTCCAGCAGTATAACCTGATTCCTGGCATGACAGCCCTTGAAAACGTGCTTTTGCCTCTGGAAATCCAGGAAATTGACGACGGGGTTGCAGAAAGAAGGGCAAGGAAGCTGC
>CAYSZA010000335.1:0-2991 GCA_964435275.1 uncultured Methanosarcinales archaeon
CTTCAGGTTCCGGAAAATCCACTCTTCTCGCCCTTATAGGCACACTTGAAAAAGCGACTGATGGCAGAGTTATTCTTGATGGGACAGACCTCACAGCTGTGCCTGAAAAACTGCTCCCCCGCGTGAGAAGGGAAAAAATAGGTTTTATTTTCCAGCACTACAACCTTATCCCGACCCTTTCTGCGCTTGAAAATGTGGAGCTTGCCATGCGCTTTTCCAAGGTGCCAAAAAAAGAAAGGGAAAACAGGGCAAAGGCTCTGCTCGAAGAACTTGGCCTTGGAGACCGGCTTTCCCATAAACCTTCAGAATTATCAGGAGGGGAACAGCAGAGAGTTTCCATTGCCAGGGCACTTGCGAATAAGCCTGCCGTTATCCTGGCTGACGAACCCACAGGTGAGGTGGACAGCAAAACCAGGGACTCGATTGTGCGGGTCTTTAAAGAACTGAGTGAAAAGGGGCAGACCATCCTTGTTGTAACGCATGATCCCGAGGTTGCGAAAGAATGTTCGAGGGTGATCAGGATTACAGATGGGGTTATTAAAGACGAGTAAAGGTGCTGAAAAACGCTCAAAGACCTGGCAAACATAAGTAAAAAAGTATAAAAATTAAAAATTGTCTGTTTTTAAATTTCTCCAAGCTCCCAGCCCAGATGCTCTTTTATGACGGTATATGCCATTGCAGGCGGGATGATTCCTATATCGGTTACGATCATATCTATGTATTCGGCAGGGGTGAAGTCAAAAGCCGGATTTCTTACCTGCACGTGGGTCAGCTCTTTCAGGACTGTGGGGTCTACGATTTCCTCGGCAGCCCTTTCTTCGATTTCTATGGGGTTTCCGACAATCGTGCTCGGGCTAAACTTGAAGGTTTCGGCAGCGACCATGAAGCTTTTTCTGGCCTCATGGGCGGCAAGCGCAAGCTGGGAGGTTCCGATCTTATTTACCAGGGCGCCGTTAGCTGCAATAGCGTCAGCTCCGACAACGACTTTGTCCACGTCTTTCATGTAGTAGCGTACCGCAGAATCTACAATCAGGCTTGTGGGAATCCCAAAATCATTAAGGTGGCGAATTGTCAATAAACCCTGGCGCCTGGGGCGGCTTTCGGTAGCAATTACCGAGATATCCTTTCCGGCTTCAAAGGCTGTGGTAATGATGGAAAGAGCAGCATGGGAATTGCAGTGGGTCATAATAACGTCCCCATCCTGGATTCTCCTTGATCCTATCTTTCCAATTTTTTCAAGAGCGCTGTCTGCTCTAACGATAAAGAGGTTTGCATTTTTAATAATTTCCTGCCTTGCTTCCTCCACGTTTGCTGAAGAATACTTTGACGAGAGTTTTACGGCATTCGGGAGGGAAACGGCTGTTGGGCGGGTACTGATGAGAAGATTTGAGACTTCCTTTATTCTGGCACTGAATTCCTCCATTGAAGCTGCATCCAGCCCTGCGGCATAATCCCTGATGGCTTCAGCAGCAGCTTTTGCAATCCTGCCTGCACCCCGGATTTCCATTGTCCGGATTTTTTCTGCGGTTTCCTGAACTTTTTGCATGATATAAAAGATAGCAAGGGTGCGATTTATAATTATCTTCCGGCTGTTCAAGAGTCTGCGCTAACAGGGATTCAGATTTCGGTTATTCTGTCAGAGATGTTCCTGTAGTAAGTAAAAAGGTCTTCTCCCCACTGAAGGGCGACCAGGTCGAAGCACAGGACATCCTCTTTATGGTCAAAAGTACCATCGGAAAAGGGCAGGGTAAGAGAGAGGAACCTGTCAGTGACCACATGGGAGAGTTCTATTTTCCTGTTGCAGACGTAGAAACTCGCATTCTCGAATTTAAGAAATTCACTCAACTCGGCCCCGAACTCTTGTTTTGTTCTTTCATAAACCGGGTGAGTCACAAGGATGGAAATTTCAGCTCCTTTTTTTGCAAAATTCAGGAAAAGGGATGGATAAAGAGGGTGAAAAATCGAGGCAATACCATTTATCTTTCTTGATTTCATAAGGTTTTCCACAAATTCCCTGTGAGGTTCAAAGAGGCGCGTCCTGTCAGGAGGTTCGGAAAACGTGCAGTTTGCCAGCTCTCCGATCCTTCTCCGCAGAGGGGCAGGTATGGACTCAACAGCATGGTTTGCCCAGTATTCATATTTATTTCCGAAAACGGTTAAGACATCGATCATTGGCTGCATTCTGCCAGCTACTGCTATTCCTAGAGGAGACAGACTGTAGATGTCGCCTGTCTTTAAGACCAGAGAATTATCCCTGAGCTTTTTCAGTTGAGGAAGAATTCCCACCAGACCTACGTTCAAGCTCTCTTTGATCTCTGAGATCGATCTTGGCCCTTCCTTCAAAAATAGGAGAAGATCTTTTCTTTTTTCGGAGAGAAAAATCAATTCGAGAAGCTGGCTGTCCATGTTTTTGGTATATATGCAGCTACTTGATAAATATCTTCCTCATTTTGCAACTGTACTTATCCTGAGAGCCTTAACTATTTAGCAGGAGCCTGATAGAAGCTTAAAATAAATATTTAGATATTGCTGAATTATAAATTCTCTGAATGAGAGTAATTTTTAGGATAGTGGTAAAAGAAATGCGGGATTTACAGGCAGACATTCAGTCCAACGAACGGATTTTGAGGCGGCTAAATAATTTAATGCGAAGCAAATTTCAAAGTAGTATAGGTTATATACGTCTATAACATAAAGAGGAAGTCAACGATTAAGAGTTAAGGGGTTTTTCTCTTGATCGTAGGGGTTGAATCACGCGATTGGGAGCCTATCAGAGGTGGCAAAAGGCTCCCAATTATAGTAACTGTTTTTGAAGAATTTTGAGTACAGTATATTCTAATTTTTAATCGTTTTCTATGCACAACATAGGATAAGTGAGCATTCTCAACTTGTAACATATAAAGAACCATATAAAGTAAATGAATCGGGTTTAAAATCTTAATTAATAATACTAAATCCGGTTCTACTTTTTTCCTTCAGTATTTAAGCAAA
>CAYSZA010000336.1:0-2991 GCA_964435275.1 uncultured Methanosarcinales archaeon
GCAAAGGACATCCAGAGCCCGATCCTGATCAATACTATGGAGCTGCCTGTGCTGCCTGCACATAAACAGCCAAGAAATCTGGTGTAAAAAGCCGGTGTAAAAAGCCGGTGTAAAAAACCCAGGAATCTGGTTTAAGGAAATACCCCAGGCAGTAGTTTATCTAATCTTTTTGTTTTATTTTATTTTATTTTATTCTTTTTACCTGTTATGCAATACTTTCGTACCTGATGTATAATAATTTTGCACATTTCAGTTAATATTCTTTTTAATTTTATATTACATAAAGGCTCTAAGTTTTGTTGTGCTCCATATTTTCCGGGTGTCGGTTAAAGTAATAATCTGCTGCCTGGAGAACTGGTTTATACCAGTTATTTTTCCTTTTTTCCTGGTTTGGACGGTCTTACATCCTTCTTTGCAGGTTTATCGGCTGATGCCTTTGCCTGCGGTTTTCCACAGACAGCCCCAGCTTTCGGGCTGTCCCCTATTGTAGAGTGTTTTGCCATATATAACCCCCCTTACTTAATATATTAAGTAAGTACTTTCTTATACTGTCTTAAAGTTATATATTAGTTTCCAATCAGAATTATTGTTTATCGAGTACTTCTGTAGAAAAATTGGCTTTTCAGTCCTCAATGATAACGTTTACAAGCTCCAATCTCCCTGACCCGCATTTTACTGTCATTTCCAGAACCGTGCCTGTTACCGGTGCATAATATTTGTTTTCTTCAATGCCGGTGCCCAACCGTGAAATAACTAACCATGCAATAATAAGTCTATTTTTTACCCTTGAGCGTTCCCAGTAGTCCGGAGTAATCAGATTCATTTTCGGGTTTTTTGCCTTCCTCTTTCTTCTTTTCCGTCATTTCAAATCTCCTGTCAACGATATATTCCCCAATCGGATTGACAAAAGCAAGGAGGATTCCAAGCCCTGTGAAAATGTAAATGACAGTAAAAATTTTTCCCAGATCCGTTTTAGGGGCAAAGTCTCCATAGCCTACAGTTGCCAGGGTAATAACCGAGAAATAGAAAGAATCAAGCCATCTCCACCCTTCGATTGTATGGTAAAAGACCGTGCCCACGGAAAGCGTTAGCACAGCTAAATACAGGAGAGACCTGAACTTAGGATCTTTAAGCAGTGTTCCAAGTGTCCTTAGAAACATCAAGAACGTAAAAAGAAAAGGAATCGTTATCTTTTCCTCCAGAAATATTTCCCATCAAAGGTTAAAAAGAAATCTGTGCAAGCCGTAAACTCCGATTTAACTGGGAACCGTGTCCTGGCACAGTTAAAAACGCGGGCTTTCAATCCGGTCCCACTTCCTGAAACTCTGCCTCAGCAGGTAGAAGGCAAGAGGTAGCAGCAGGAGGTTTACAAGCACATAATAGGAGCTAAACATAGACAGTATTATATTGACCAGCAGGATCGGCATGACTGAGAATGTGTAAAGTGCAAAAGTCCTGCCGTTGTAGAGGTTTAAGGAAGGGGAAAGCCCTGTAAGGTAAACAAGGATTGAGACCATGTAAAGCGAAATCGGGATGAAAAGCATCAAGGCTGGCAGCAGAACCGCTGGATTTTTTTCTAGAATAAGCAGGATAAGAAGTATTAAAGGGACCAGACTGAGAAAAAGATAACTGTTGAGTTTGCTCCTTATCATATCCGAAACCTTCAGGGGAAAGAAAGCATACGAGGCAAAGATGTCGTACTCTGTAAGCCAGTTATACATTGAGGAGGAAAGTACGCCCAGAACCAGGGAAAACAGGATTAGAGTATTCAACGCCGGAAGGACCCGTCCTAGGGCTGAAAGAAGCATCCAGATAAGAGTTGCAGGGAGCAGGAAGGAGAAAATTAATTTTCCGAGTCCTCCTTCACTCCTTTTGAGGTCAAGGAAATCCTTTGCGACAAAAGCTGCGTACCTGTACGAACCAAACTTCCCGCACAGCCTGGAAAATGAATTTGGAAAACTTTTTTTCGCCTGGGGGAAATCAACCTTCAGGAAAAGCAAGGATAAAGCCGAAGGCACGATTATAAGCACCGAGGAGAGCAGGAACTGGCTTTTTAAAGGGAGCAGGAAAAATGAAAGGCTAGGCAGGTTATAAAAGAGCTCTGAATCCAGGTTTCCGGAAATTAAGAGCAGGAAAATCAGGCCAGCCAGCAAACCTGAAGTTAGCAGCTTTCCTGTGTGGGCATAGACAGTAGATAAGAAAAACACCAGGGAAAGCCCGGTCATAAAGGAAAGGAAGAGGGTCATGAGGAGAACGAGAAGAGTGACAGGAGAATGGAAATTCCCAGCCGGGATAAAGACTGCAGCAAGCGAAAAACCTGCAATGAAGGGCAGGACGTAGAGAACAAAATAGTATACGAGATCTTTTAGAAGGAAGTTTGCAAAGATTAATCTCTCGGAGACAGGAAGTGTCCTTGAAGAATAAGCTATCAAGCTTGCCTGCCCGAAACGCCGGTTCATAAACTCCCGGCCCATAAGCCCGAAAGCTCCTACCATGCCTCCCAGAAGAAAGAAAAGGTAATGCATCCCGAGTGCAATCTGGGCATACGTAAAGATCTCCATGAAAATCGGCAGGACAAGGCTTACGAAAAAAGTAAACAGAAAAATAAAAACCGGAAAGAGGGAAAAACCATTGTTCCCGAAGAGATTTGAATGCATCCGCCATTCTTCTTTGAGCATGCTCTTGAATATGTCAAACATAATATCCCTGCCAGTTTATTCTTACTTCTATTCAGTTTTCATTCTCTTTCTGTGAATCTTCACTCTCTTTTTTATCTTACTTTTATTCAGTTTTCATTCTCTTTCTGTGAATCTTCACTCTATTTTGTGAATCTTCACTCTCTTTTGTGAATCTTCATTCTCTTTTATGCCGCTTTTGTTGTTTTTCCGCGCCATCTTTATCCTGTTTCTATGCCAGCTTACTAAACATTGTATTGCTTAGAAGAACTTGCACACCAGTTTTTTGCACACCAGTTTTTTGCACACCAGTTTT
>CAYSZA010000337.1:0-2977 GCA_964435275.1 uncultured Methanosarcinales archaeon
TTTTAAGATCTTCGGGTGTTGGAAGCTGCATATATATTACCGATAGTAATTATGGTATTTAATATCATTGGTTAACATAATTTGTTAAGTTTAAATATAAATGAATATTTAATCAAGTTAATCGCTCTCGGAAACACTCTACGACATAAGTGGGTAAAAAGGAGAGAGACTTAAAAATCGGTCGACTTTGAAGACTAGTTGATGTATGAAACAGTATTTAAAAAATCTGAGTGACTATAAGAAAAGTAAATCCGTAAATGAATAAAAATAAGAGAAGATAAAGAAAAAAATGATAGGAAGATAAACCTGTACTCCTCTCAGATGTAAGATGGGTTCTCTATTTCCTTGGATTTCCTTGTCCTGAGCTCGCCTCTTATAGCTTCGTAATATTTCATAGTATCCGGTGTAACTGAAGGACCGGTTTCTGTAATTGCTTTAAGGAAGTGCTTCTGCCTGACATTTTTTGCATGGAGGTCCTCGCGCAGAGCAAGCCTTCCTGCCTTTTTGCACACCGCAGCAATGTCAGCACCTGTATATTGATCAGTCATGGAAACAAGTTTTTCAATATCAACATCCTCTGCAAGTGCCATTTTCCCGGTATGGACTTTGAAGATTTCCCTGCGGGCTCCTTCATCAGGGATAGGGACGAGAATGAGCTCATCAAAACGTCCTGGCCGGATAAGTGCAGGGTCGATAACATCAGGTCGATTGGTTGCGCCAATAACTACTACAGCCCTGAGTTCTTCAAGTCCGTCCATTTCGGAGAGCAGTTGATTGAGGATTCTCGCCGTAACCTGAGGCTCACCTGTAGAAACCCCGCGAATGGGGGCAAGTGAGTCAAGTTCGTCCAGAAAAATAATCGAAGGAGCAACCTGTCTGGCCCGTGTGAAAACTTCAGCAATCCTTTTTTCGGATTCCCCATACCATTTGGACAGCAGATCACTTCCCTTGGCAGTAATAAAGTTTGCATCCGATTCATGGGCTATTGCCTTTGCAAGCAGGGTTTTTCCCGTACCTGGAGGACCATACAGCAGGACACCTTTAGGAGCTTCAACCCCTATATCCCGGTAAGACTCTGGACTCTTAAGGGGCCATTCCACTACCTCTTTCAGGAGCCTTTTCACTTCTTCCAGGCCTCCGACATCGTCCCAGCTTACAGCGGGCACCTCGATCAGAATTTCTCTTATTGCTGACGGCTGGACATCCTTAAGGGCATTTTCAAAATCTTCTCTTATCACCTGAAGGGAATCCAGGATCTCATCCGGAATTTCAGGTTCATTGAGATTGATTTTCGGTAAAACTCGCCTCAGCGCACTCATAGCCGCCTCTCTGCACAGGGCAGCAATATCAGCCCCCACGAACCCGTATGTTATTTGAGCAAAGTCCATGAGATTTACATCATCACTAAGAGGCATTCCCCTGGTATGGATCTGGAAAATCTCTAACCTTCCGTCAGTGTCCGGAACTCTGAGTTCGATTTCTCTGTCAAATCTTCCCGGACGACGGAGTGCTACATCCAGGGCTTCAGGGCGGTTGGTAGAACCTATAACAATTACGTTCTTACGAGCCTTAAGCCCGTCCATAAGGGAGAGAAGCTGAGCAACTACTCTTCTTTCGACCTCTCCAGTTACTTCAGCTCTCTTAGGAGCAATGGAATCAATCTCATCCAGAAAAATAATCGCAGGAGCATTCTTTTCTGCATCCTCGAAAATCTCCCTTATAGCCCTCTCTGATTCCCCGTAATATTTTGACATAATCTCAGGGCCGTTGATAGAAATAAAGTAAGCATCGGATTCGTTAGCAACTGCTTTTGCAAGCATTGTCTTGCCCGTACCTGGAGGACCGTGGAGGAGTACCCCTTTTGGGGCATCGATCCCAAGCCTGTCAAAAAGCTCAGGGTGTTTTAAAGGTAGCTCTATCATTTCCCTGACTTTACCAATGGCTTCTTTGACTCCACCCAGGTCTTCGTACATAACAGAAGGGATATTTTGCTCAGCAGTTACTTCAGTCGCTTCAGGCAGAAGCTCTACCTGCGTTAAGTCTGTAATCTTTACTATCCCCGAAGGAGAAGTAGAAACCACCTGTAGTTTTATTTCCCCAAGCCCGAAAGATGGGCCGAAACCCTGGCCGAAAAAGTCCTGAAAGAAATCTTCGAACATTACTCCTTTACCTAAGGTCTCCCTCTCTCTCGACTTCCTTAAACTTGTAGTGGAAATAAAATCTCCCTTTGAGACCGTACGGTTCATGAATACGGCTTTAAGTGTTTCATTGGGAGCATAGATCTGCATACCTTTGGCTACAGGCGCAAGAGTTACACTTTTTGCTTCTTTCCACTCAGCTTTGCGGATTTCCACATATTCTCCTATACTGGTTTTTGCATTGGTCCGAATAAGTCCATCCATACGTATAATGTCTAATCCCGAATCACTCGGATACGGACGTCCTATCAGGGCTGAAGTTGATTTCCCTCCTTTGATTTCCACAACATCGAAGGGTTTGAGGCTCAGCCTTTCCCGAAAGCTTTCATCTATCCGGACAATGCCTTTTCCAACATCCCGTTGATCGGCTTCCGCAACTTTCAATTTTATCGTTGCTTTATCTCTATCAGTCAAATAATAACCCCCCACTTCATCAGTAAAAGCAGTCAGAAATCCCTGAAAGAATGAAATCAGCGGCTTTCAGGCTGTTCAGCCTCATCCGCTCACCTTCATAGTCTTCTTAGCAAATTTCTTCAATTTTCCAAGGAGAGAACCTTCCTTGAACAACTTTGAAAAGAATGCCAGATTATATCCCATATAGCATGTATCAGGTATGAAGAATTCAATTTCCGTAGCAATATTCCCTCCAGCCTTCCCGTAAAAAGGGTACTGTCTGGTGTCAGGACACCCTTCCATGTACCGCATGTGCCTTTCGATTATCTTCTTTGCGATAGAGAAGAGCCCCATCAACCTTACGAAAATTGCTTTAACAGGAACAT
>CAYSZA010000338.1:0-2951 GCA_964435275.1 uncultured Methanosarcinales archaeon
GTTGTCCGAATGGGTAGGATCCCGGGATCTAAACATAAAAAGATGTGGATTCGTGAAGGCGATATTGTTATCGCTAGCCCATGGGAAATTCAGGATTCCAAAGCTGAAGTAACCTGGAAATACACAAGGCCCCAGATAGAATGGCTCGAACGGAAAGGCTATATTAAGTACTGATTATTAAGTACTGATCTAAAAATAACAGAATAAAGATGCCTCATAGAGGTATCTGAAATATGGGTGTCTGAAAAAGACGCCTGAAATCCATTTTACTTTTCTGCAGGAACGCATCTATCTTGATGTGGGCAAGGCTCTATGGACGATAATTTCGTATTCCTCATGCTTTAGTGTTTATAACTGTTATAATATAATGCTAAAATCTTTTTTTATTTCCTTCTTTTCTGTTTTAGTATATTTTCTCTGACTGTGATCTGCCTTAATCTTCCCCGAGTACTTCTGTAAACATGGAGAATTGAGAATTGTGGCACTCTCTTTAGCCTGAGAAATAACACTTTGCAGAGTCGGTTAGTTTTTTTATCAATACCTTTCTGAGATCGTTTTAAGCTATCAATAAGATTTTTTTTCCTGAATGGTTATTTTTGAATTGTAACGTAGTTTTTCAGGCAGTGATATTTCAGAAACTTCAGAGAGTGGCTATTACTTTTTTAAGAGAGTTCAACTCCGGTTTCATAGATAAATTTATATATTTTAAATTCAATGTGTTTGTATTGAAAATAAAGAAATGTATAACAATCTGTTGTTAAAAACCAAATTTTGTTTTTAACCAAAGAGTCCTATACAATCTTATTTTTAAGCAATTAACAAAAACTAAAACCAAGGTGAAACAAAATGGCTTTTAATGACAGAGGAAATCCCTTCAGGGGAAGAGACAGCAACCGTGGAGGCTTTGGAGCCCCCAGAGAAATGCACAAGACAAAATGTTCTGACTGTGGTGTTGAAACCGAAGTACCTTTCAAACCTGACCCGGAGAGACCTGTTTACTGCAGGGAATGTCTTCCTAACCACAGGAAACCCAGGGAAAACAGATACTAAGACGTTATTTGTTTAACTGAGTTTACTTCAACATTATTTCTTTTTCCACTTTTTTAAATCTACCATAAAGCGTGTATACTTTTTTTCTTAATCAGTAATTGCTTGCAAACTGAGATGAATATTTTGCAGAACCGAGATCATTTTTGTTTTATCGGTAAATCTTCCATTAAAGCTATTTTAGAATTAAATAAAAAACTGTTAGCCTAATGCTTTTTTCGTGGGAGCTATCCGAGGCTTGACCGCCGAATAAGAAATGAGAATTTTTCCCGCTTCCAATTCAATTAAAATATATTTTTCCTGCCGGCGGTCTGCTGAAATCTTCCCCGAATACGTTTGTTGAGTAATGTTAAGAAATTGAAGTTGAAAAACCCGTGATTTTTGCAGTTTTATAAAGGGCACTTTGAGGGCTTCTTTAGATTAAGCGATTCTTCTTCCTCTGGAGGAGGTATTTCTGATTCAAGTGATGTTTTCAAGTGTTATATTTTCGTGAAAGATACCAACATCAAACCCTTACCCATACAAATTTAAGCAAAAAGCCTTATAAACGGTCTTATGAGGTTCAAGATTATCCTTGAGGAAGACGAAGAAGTTGGAGGATTTGTTGCCAGCTGCCCCGGCTTGCCTGGCTGTTTTTCACAGGGAGATACTGTAGAAGAAGCTACTGAGAATATAAAAGAAGCAATTCAGGCTTGCCTGGAATTTCTCGCAGAAGATGAACTGCATAACCCTTTTTGAAATAAGCTTCCTGTGAGGAAAAGCTGAGTTTTAGAATTACGTTTAAATATCCATGAAGATAGATTGAAATGAAAGTACGTGAGGTCATAAAACTTCTTGAAGCCGATGGTTGGTATCTGGTTGCAACAAAAGGAAGCCACCGGCAATATAAGCATCCTACTAAACCAGGTAGGGTAACTATTGCGGGTCACAGTGGAGATGATCTTGCTCCAGGGACGTTAAACAGTATATTAAAACAAGCACAATTAAAAACTGAGGACTAATCATGCACCGTTTCCTCGTTGTAATCGAAAAAGCAAATAATAACTATTCGGCATATTCACCTGACCTTCCGGGCTGTGTAGCTACCGGTTCTACGCGAGAGGAGGCAGAGAAAAATATCTATGAAGCCATTGAAATGCACGTGCAGGGGTTGCTTGAGGATAATTTGCCTATTCCAAAATCAGAATCCTTTGCAGAGTATGTGGCTATTGCTGAAAAACCCTCTACCAGTTCTGAAATCTTATAATTTTATTTCTTACTTGTAAACTTCTTGTTAAACTCAGTTGAAATATATTTTTCCTGCCGGTGGTCTACTTAAATCTTCCCCGCGTACGTTTGTTAAGAATAAGAAGTAAAATACCCGTGAGCATTTAATTCTTTTTTCGTTTGAGTTTCCCGATTCTTGACGATCTCCTTTCCACTTCATCAAGGTCATTCAGTCGTTTTTGTGTTAAATCACTCCATTCAGGATTTGAAGCATTAGCAAAGGCAATCTCTATAGCCTTCGAAATCGTATTAGAAAGGCTGAAGGGAGCATTCATAGGGTAACGTTCTGTATAGATTTTCTCCAAGTAAGCAATCCTTAGGAGGTCCTCTTCAGTTAATGAAATGGACTTACAAGGAGGGGCATCATCCCGAATTCTTTTTGGATTCATTATTGAATCAGCCATATGTATACTGTGATACTTTATTATTTATAAGTCTTTAAATCGCTAACTCTGGAAGAGTTAAGCCATTCGAAAAGTCAAAAAAGATATAGTAGATAGTAACATTTTTAGCATAGATTCTAAGTGATTCTTTTGTTTGGGAGGGCTAGTGAAGCTTTTTTGACTCATTTCAATTCAGTTTTAATATATTTTTCCTGCCGGCGGTCTGCTGAAATCTTCCCCGAATACGTTTGTTAA
>CAYSZA010000339.1:0-2930 GCA_964435275.1 uncultured Methanosarcinales archaeon
GTCGGCGGCGAGATCCACGAGTACACGGAACTCCTGAACCTGGCCCGCGAACAGGCACTTGACCGATTAAAGGAACATGCAAAAGCCCTTGGGGCCAACGCGGTAGTAAGCGTAGAGTTCGATTCTTCAGAAATCGGTCAGACAATGACCGAGTTGCTCGCATATGGCACGGCGGTCGTGGTTGAGAAGGATGAGATCCCCGCAAGTCCGGTACGGCTCAGTTAAGGTATAGACAATAGTCACATCTACTCTGTAGTTTGATCAGGATTATGGATCTTATGTTTCTTTATGTCGATTCAAAAACCGGCATTCTTAGAGCTTATCCAGGAAGTCAATAGTGGCACGTTTAAAGTTACAATGGGTCTTTAATATCAAAGTACCTATTCCGGCTTTGCATATTGTAAAAGTTATAGCAGGTAACCACTTTTCGGATAGGTTCTTAATCAGTGCCAATGTACTTGCTGTCGAATAGAAATCCCAAAATAACGCTATAATTGAAGAGGATGCCTAAAAAGCTGATTTTTCAAGAAGTCATATTTCTTATCGTTCAAGGGTTTGCTTGCTGAATCGTAAACAAAAATGTTCAATATTTAAAAAAGTATTTTTCATTTACAATCTCTTTTTATTTTTATAGGCAGGTTTTCACAAATAATCTAATTTTATATAAAATAAAACGTATCTTTAATGGGAAATTAAACCTTGTGGAATTTATAGAAATTGATGTCTACAACGTTTATTTTTCAAATATTTTTGGGGCCCTTAAATTCCCCAAAAATTTAAAGAAGATACAAAAGTGTATTAGTGGAGGGATAGGTTTGAATAAACAATATCTGTCAGGGTTTGCTGCAATTCTCATTGCGCTTTTAGTAATTGCTCCGAGCATCGCAGGAGCAGCACCTAAGATTAATTGTGCTGCTTCGGATGTATATGAGAATATTACGGCTTGTCAAGCTAAAAGCATACTCGAAAGCAAAGATGTGTTCCTTCTGGATGTTCGTACTCCGGCAGAATATAACTATTCTCATATTGAAGGAGCGAAATTAATACCATTAAAAAATGTACCGGCACATGATCCTGTTAATTTGTCCGATGACAGGTTATTGCCCAATCGGATGAAAGAGTTGCCAGAAAACAAAAGTACAAAAATAGTTGTTTATTGCTATACCGGGAAACGAGGTGGCATTGCAAGCCAAATGATAGCAGACGCCGGTTACGAAAGAGTATATAATATTCAAGGCGGTCTCACAGCATGGATAAACGCAGGCTATCCAGTTGTAATTAATTCTGAAAAGTGGTCAGCTAATTATCCTCACTACGTATAAGGAAATAACATATACATATCCCGGCTTCTGTAGAAGTCCTGTGATTCAGGAATTCCCAAGTACTTACAACCAAAGCACAAAGCTAGATCTCAATAATTGAACACAGGTTTTCTACAAAGCCGCCGATTATCTGAATCTGCCTGATTGTTCCATCTTGAAAGAGGCTGTTTGAGAGAAACTCTTCTTCGGTGAGATTTCCTGTGTATTTTTAATCAAGGAGACAGATTGGGTGATGTGGCTGAGATATACTCTGTCATCCTTATCATTAAGAAACCATTCTGGCTTCTTTTTTAATTCCGTCTATTAAGTACAGACTTACCGATTTTTCAGTTAAAAGATCAACTTTTTTCTCCAGGTAATCCTAAAGTTCCAGTTCTATATTCACCAGAGCCAGGGGGCTTTTCCATTCCGCAAACTCAACCAGAACACCAATATCACTTTCAGGTTTCTCTTCTCCCCTGGCTTTTTCGAAAAAAGTTTGATCAAAAACGGAAGACGGCGTGATCACAGGCCCTTTTTGAAAAGGCTTGACCGAAAACGGCAATTTATGATATGTTCTGCTGATCAAACAGTGCAACGTTTGACATTGAAACAGTAGAGCGGAGGTGCAGGTCAATGAATTATGGTAAAAAGAGTAAAGAAAACCGGAAAAGGAAAAATTCAATCAGTCTTAATTGGGGATTGAGGTCAATGATCCCAAGAAATCATTGATAACAATCCCACAAGGTTTGGAAACAATATTTACTTTTTAGTAATCAGCTTGCCGTGAGGAAAGCAATTTATCATTCAGAGATAAAACGTTTAAAGCGTTATTTTTAAACTCTCATAAAAGTGTTGCTGAGCCATCATTAAAGGCATTATAGTAATCACTATAGTATACATTATTCAGCCAACATACCCCATTTGTAGTTTCGAAGAATCCGGTAACTCTTGCTTCTGCGTTTTCATATCCATCTACCTGATGTCCAGGAATGATGAGAACGTTGTCATCATGGTGTGCATTTGAAACGATGCTTCCACCTGGAAGTGCCCAGAGCCGCAAATGATAGCCTCCGAAAACCCTGTATTTATTATCTGCCATTCCGTCTCCGGCAACCCAGCTTTCATCAGGGTACGGAATATAATGAGTGTATTCTACAGGATTATCAATCCATTTTTTATTAAGTATTGAACTTTTGACTGTCTTCAGACTGTTTTGTTCCCATACAAGGTTTATTGGGTCTGCTACTTCGTAATAAGTCTTATAGAATGAGGTAAACTTTGAGAACGTCCATTTGGGATAAGCAAGAGAAATTGAAGAAGTACTGGTCCACCACTTATAGGGGTCATCACTAGTTGTAAGCACTGTAGATTTTAGGGTCACAAATTCTTTCTTACCTCCTGGTTTCAGTGTCAAGCTACCGCTTTCGGTATCAATGGTAATCTCTTTCCTATCAGAGACTGGAAAAGTTTGAGACCTTGTTAGTTTATCTTCCTTAAATTTATCTTTAAGTTTCTCTCCCGAATAAGTTTCAGTAATTTTGAGTGTTCCATCCTTTCTGTAATCATAAACTGTTGTCATCTCAACTTCAATAGTATGGGACTGTTTCCATTCACTCCACTGTGGAT
>CAYSZA010000340.1:0-2914 GCA_964435275.1 uncultured Methanosarcinales archaeon
TCAGTTCCGAGGCATTCTTTGCAGGCACTATACCTGCAATCAAACCTACAATTATCGAAACAAAGGTTGCAATAAAGGTAGCTTTAAGGCTGAGGGCGAATTCGAAGGGAGCGTTCATTCTAATTGAGAGGAAGAAAAGGACCGCCTGCACTGCAGCTGTGCCTAGGAGAATGCCTATAATCCCGCCTACAAGGCTGATCATTGCGGAATTGCAAAGAAATATGAGCATTATATCCCGGTTTTTTGCTCCGATTGCTTTCATGATCCCGATCTCTTTAGTTTTTTCAAGTACAGATGTAAACATGGTATTGGCAATCCCTGTGGAACCTACAAGCAGGGAAATCCCTGCAATAAAAGCAAGAAACGCGGTAAGCCCGTTAATCAGCTTTCTGGCATTTTCTATTGCTTTTTTGTCCGAGTTAACATAGAAGTCCTGAGTATCCTCATTAACTCTTCTTGAGAGCCTCAATTTATTCTCGATTTCCTGCAGAGAGGAATTGTAGTCAGCTCCTTTATAGAGTTTTACTTCTATCGTGCTGTAAACATCCCTATCTCTTTCAGGAAAGTCCTCGTTGCTGGAAAGGGAATACACATCCTGGTAAGGCATATAGATACTGCTCTCGAAAACACCGGTAAGGCCTCCAAGAAGACCGCTACCCTTTGCCAGGATCCCTACTACCCTGTACGACCTGTCGTTCAATAGAATTATCTGGTTGAGCCTGATTTCCTTCTCAAAGGACTCCTTTGCAAGCTCGTTTGAGATGATTACGACATTCCTATCCCCGGCTTTTAGCATCCGGCCCTGTTCCAGATCTTTTTTAGTAATCTCAGGCCATACACCCGGATCCACTCCTTTGATCCAGACGCCAGTACTCTCACCCCCAAACTCCAGCTCCGCATCCTTTTCAACGTTGACATTAACATATTCAATAGCCGGGATACTGCGCAGGGTAAATACATCCATTTTTGTTAGTTGAGCTACTTCTACGGACTCAAATTCCGAGGGAACGGATGTTCCGGTCTCAGTTTCTTCTTCACTATCTTCGGTTTCTACAATTGTGTCCGAACTTTCTTTTGAACCTTCTGAACTTCCTTCCGAATTTTCCGAATTTTCCGAATTTTCTTCCAGATTTTCTGAATCCTCAACTACAAATTCTTCATCGGTTACCTGGAAGGGAGTTGAGGGTACGATCGTGATGGTATCGCCCCCGAAGCCCTCCAGGGTTTCGGTAACCTCTTTCTCGAAATACTCTCCTGTAGTTACAATCGCCATTACCGAGGCAATGCCTATTATTATCCCTATAATCGTCAGCCAGCTTCTCAACCTGTTGGCCTTGACCATACTCAGGGCAATTTTCAAAATCTTTCCAGGCTTCATGGAACACAGACTCCGTTTTCCGCACTATTTCGATTTACCTGTCCGTGTCCTCGGAGTTTATTTCATTAAGTTCCTTTTCCTGTGCACTCTTTATTTTTATCTTCTTTTGACGTTTTTTATAGACTAAAGCGCACGCTACAAAGGCAACCATAGCGAATCCGGCTTTATACTTCAGTGAGCTTGAACCACTCTCTCCTGACACACCAGACTCGGCTGATGGAGTAAAAGGCGAAGAATATAGAGGAAATTCCATTTTTTCGACCTGCCTTATCCCGTCATTTGAGGTGTAGCTAATTTCAAATTTTATAGGTAGGTCTTTTCCGATTTCCGCCGGCTTCAGGTTGAAATCAGCAACTGTGTAATCTCCCTTTTGAAGGTTTCCGAGCATTACGGAGTTACCTCCGTCCGTGATAGTCCAATTTTCCTGTAAAGGCACAGAGACCTTAACTGAATTTGCCCCGTTGTTTCCGATGTTCGAAATCGAGAAAGTGTAAGCTCCGGTAGGGCTTTTTTCCATAAACGCGATATCGAATTCCGTAGTGCCTCCGATGTAGATTCCTGCTTTGCTTTTGATCTCTTTTCGCTTCTGGTTTTCTACTGTGCCTGCTTCCGTAATAGTCTTGAGCTCTTCAATATCATCATACGTGAGCACCATATCCAGCTTATAAAGGCCTGGCTTCGTATTGACGTTCGTCAGGACTTCGAAGCTTACATTGGCAGTGTCTCCCATGTCTATCAGGTTAATGTGCTTGACATTGCTGGAACCCACAGGCAGGATCACATCGTTGGAACATTCCCAGGAAAACATTGCGTTTTTCAGGGGAGAATTTCCAACGTTTTTTATTCCGAAAACAAGATTGGTTTTCTTCCCTGGTACCATTTTTTCAACACTGATGTATTCGATTTCGGCGTTTGACTCGCTGTCAACGTCTATACTGAGCTCTTTTGTAAGTGAAAGCTTGTTTTCTTTCCCATTTGTGTAAACGTACACTTTCAGAGGATATTTGCCTTCATTGACGCTGTTTTCAATCCCAATCTTGAATTTCACGACCTTGCTGCGGTCATCTTCAGAGCGCTTTCCCAGAGTGCCTATGTTCTGTATAAGTTTCTCGCCGGCAAGAGCCCTGAATGGATAATCGGGTTTGACTTCTACCAAACAATTTTCCAGATCCTTGTACCCTGTATTCTGGATCGAAAGCCTGACTTCAAGGACATCCCCGGGTTTTACAGGATCCGGGTCCTGATTGAGCAGATCGACAGTTAAGCCTTTATCAAGGCCCGAATTTATATCGGAAGTACTCTCCTCCTCAACGCTGCTATCATCTTCAAGGCTGTTCTCATCCTCAAGAGTATCTTCAGCCAGGACAGGTTGAGCGCATGAGAAGAGTAACAGAAGCAAGCAAATAAAACTTGTAAGTTTAAGATTCATCTGTATTCCTCAGTTTACTAATTTCATAAATCTAAATAAGGTCCGGAAAGTTTCATCAGGCGCAATATTCCGAATACAATTTGAATATAATCTGAATATAATCTGAA
>CAYSZA010000341.1:0-2909 GCA_964435275.1 uncultured Methanosarcinales archaeon
ACTTTTTTCTGAGATAACTGGTTGTGCTGTTGAGTTATTATTCTTTCCTTACTGGCACTTTTTAATAGTCAATGTAAAAAGTTGAAATCAATATTTGTTCTGAAAAGTACGTGTTAAACACACTATCAGTTATCCAAGCGAGACCATGAGTTATAGCTCGCTCAGGCTGATGGAAGCAATTATACCGATGATATACTCGTTAAACCGCTGGCACTAAAACTTGTTATATTTCACTAACAATTATGCCAGTAAAGTAATATTATGTCTTAAAAATATTATATAGGATGAGCACATGGTATAAATTGCGTTCCCATCTACCTGAACGAAACTCCACTAAAAGCATTACTCCACAAACATCTGCGGCATACAAGCAAAGGAATTGAATACCAAGATTCAGTCATGAATTCTACCTCAAACCTCTTTTCAGACTGAGAAACTGAGCATTTAAAGTCTTTCAGTAAATCCGGGCTTACAGGTGGGAACGTCTCCTTTAACAAAATTTCCCATTCATCTTTTTTCCTTTTCCGGTCACTTTTTCTATTTATTTCAGATTTTTATTTTTTGTTTTTTTTGTTTGCTTCTGTTTGTTTTATTTCTATTCTTTTGTTTACTCTCTTGCTTCTGTTTTTATTCCTTCTTCCCCTCTGACCTTTTTCATTATTCCTTCGGCTGCCATAATTCCGGTAGCTGCAGCGTTGACTATATCCCTTGAAAGCCCTGCCCCGTCACCGGCTGCAAAGAGGTTTTTGATGCTGGTTTCCATTTGCCTGTCGACTTTGAGGTGCATTGCATAGAACTTGACTTCGGGGGCGTACAGCAGGGTCGAGTCCGAAGTGACGCCTGGAATAATCTCGTTTAAGGTCTCAAGGCCTTCAATAATATCCATAACTATCCTGTGGGGCAGGGCCATTGAAATATCGCCTGGGGTGACGTCTTTGAGAGTATTTACGACAAGGTTTTTTGCCAGGCGTTCTTTTGTCGAGCGCCGGCCCCTTCTAAGATCGCCCATGCGCTGCAGAACCGGCTTTCCTCCCCCAATCGTGGTTGCAAGTTTTGCGATTGAACGGGCGTATTTTGTAGTATTTTCAATGGGTTC
This sequence comes from uncultured Methanosarcinales archaeon, assembly GCA_964435275.1. Lineage (GTDB taxonomy): Archaea > Halobacteriota > Methanosarcinia > Methanosarcinales > Methanosarcinaceae > Methanosarcina. Next base: position 1,097 of record CAYSZA010000341.1, read on the forward strand.
GGTAAGTTCAACCCGGACAAGGAAGGCGAAATTGGTATTTTCGGATTCGCTATTTGCCAGGGAATGGCCGTTAGTTGCGATAAAGCCTTCATACTCCTCTTTTACGACAAATCCGCGCATGTTTGTGCAGAATGTCCGGACAAAATCGTCGTAACGGCGGCTCTGAATGTGGAATTTGGGATCGCGGTTTATTTTCGTTACAGGGTCCATAACAATTGCAGGGACTTCTACCCTCACCCCGATGTCAATCCCGCCGTACCTGGCTTCGATTCCGTGCCTCTCTATCATATCCGAAACCCAGTTACAGCCCCGTCTACCAGGTGATAGGAGTACGTAGCTGGCCCGAATTACCTGCCCGTCAGCAAGTATGATCCCACTGCAGGTCTCATCCTCAATCAGCAGATCTTTCACCTCGGTCTCAAGAAGGAAGTTTACTCCTTTATTAACAAGGTTCTGTTTGAAGCGCCCTATGACGGCAGGAGCATTATCCGAACCTATATGCCGCTGTTTTATCTCGATAAATCGGGCCCCTACCGAAGCAGCCCTGCGTTTAAGCTCCTCAATTTCCGGGCCTTCGGTCAGCAGAGCTCCCTGTGGTGCCCCGAATTCGAGAAAAACCTTATCCACTCTCTCTACAAGCTGCCATGCCTCAGTCTGGTCGCCGGTCAGGGCTGCCAGATCTCCTCCTACATCAGGCCGCAGGTTTAAGGTTCCGTCCGAAAAAGTCCCGCAGCCTCCTACCCCACACATAATATCACAGGGCGTACAATGCATGCAATAGGTCTGGGTTTTCATAGGGCAGAGACGCTCATCTATATCCCTGCCCATATCCACAATAAGAATCCTCAGGGACTTGAACTCCGCAAGCTCATAAGCTGCAAACATTCCGGCAGGTCCTGCTCCTACAATTATCACATCGTAATCCGAATTTCGATCCCCTATCTCCCAAAATTTATTTTCATTATCCATGGTAGCACCTTTTCTAGTTTCTGCCCTTATAATTCCTGTAAATCCTAAAATAAGCTGAAATCTCCATTTTTTTGGACATTCCCAGCTTCAGAAATTGAAATTCATTAAAGTTGCAATGGTTTTAAGACAAAATCGGCTAAAGCCCTCTTAAATTCCCCAAATTCAAGCGAGATATTAGCTAGCCTCTAAACTGCTTCTCATGCTATTAATTTGCTGCAAAAGCACTTTAATTCAGCCTCAGTTTAAACCCTTCTCTATATGTATGGATATGCCGAACAAAGGAAAAATTGAAGACACAAGCTGTAAAAGATAAACAAAAGCCTTTGACAGGGTAATCTTCTCAACCAATTCTTCCCCTCAACCAGTTCTCTCCATCAAGCAATTTTCCCCTGTACCATAATCAGGTATGGAACTGTCCGTATAAAAAACTTCCATTTGGCTTGAATATAACTTGAAATATCTGTATATCTTAACTAAATGCCAGATTGAAGACTTTAAGGATTTAAGTACATCAAAAAAGAAATTCAGAAATTAATGAGTTTTTAAATTACAGATAATCCTGTAACCTGCTGTATTTTTATTGATAAAGCAATTAAAATTATATAATACTCAAAGGAAATTCGATTAGCCCTTTAATCACACATCCGTTTTGATGGCTAGATTCTCTATAATCTTTTAAGATTTTTTGAGGTCTTGTTTGTGTGATATTTCCGGGTAAGGAGGGAGTAACAGGTGTGGGTAAATAAATTAACCGTCCTTTTAGCGGCTGCTATCTTTCTTATGATTGCGGTTTCTAACCTTGGAACTGCAAGAGAGATTACTGTAAATAATAATGGTTCAGGTA
>CAYSZA010000342.1:0-2876 GCA_964435275.1 uncultured Methanosarcinales archaeon
GTTTTCTTTCAGGCATGATACCTCCAGGTCTTAGGTTTATCTTCCGGTTTTACCCGGGAATCATCTGCTTGAGGAAACAGCATTCTCCTGGGCAGGGTACAGAACAAGTTTGAGTGCCTGTACTGGTCCTGCAGGTTACAGCATATAAGGGATATCCGAACACACAGTAGGATAGGTAAAGATTACTTTTTTCAGGTCCGATATACTGAGGTTAAGCCTTATTGCCATCGCGAAAATATTTATAGCTTCTTCAGCATTCGGGCCCAGAATGTGAGCACCCATTATGCGGTCACTTGCCTCGTCAAGAATTACCTTTGAGGCTGCAAACTCGATTCCGGTCCTTCGAGTTGTATTCCAGTTACTCCTATCCCGGAAAATTACCCTGTACTTATCGCTGTCCTTTGAAGCATTGATTCCTACCGAAGCCAGGACAGGAATGGTGAAAACAGCACTCGGGATACCGATGTAATCAATTTCCAAGCCGTTTCCGTCCAGAATACTGGACGCGGCAACCTTTCCCTGAAGGGTTGCTACGGGTGTAAGCTGCATTCCTTCAGCTACACAGTCTCCTCCGGCATAAATATGGGGGTTTGAAGTCCGCATATGTTTGTCAACTATAACACCTTTCTTTCCAGCTTTAACACCTGCATTCTCAAGTTTCAGGTCTTCGATATCAGGAACCCTACCCGCCCCGTTCACAACCATGTCCGCATGAAAAGTTCGGGTTTCGGACCTGGTTCCGGTTTTGAGTTCGGTTCTGACAAGAAAGCCGTCGTTTTCTTTTTCTACAGCTACTACAGGGTTATTTGTAAGTATCTTAATACCTGCTGCTTCTGAAGCTCTTACAAGCAGATCTACCATATCGGGATCGAAAGGCCCTAGCGGTCTCTCACTTCTGTGCAGGATTAAGACCTCAGATCCTGCTCTTCTTGCAATGTGTGCAAACTCAAAAGAAATGTATCCGCCCCCGATAAAAATAATCTTTTGAGGGAGCTTTTCAGTTTCCATGAAACCTTCACTTGTCGTAAGGTACTCCTCGCCAGGTATGCCCAATTTTCTGGGTTTTGAGCCCGTGGCAATGAAGATATGTTTTCCTTTGAGTTCGTCTTCTTCTACAACCACAGTATTTTCGTCAGCAAAAAAGGCTCTCCCGTGATACATATCAATTCCCAGGTCCGTAAACATTTTCTCAGCTTCACGGGGATAGCCTTCAGTAAAGGTTCTCTTGAATTCGAGAAGTGAAGGCCAGTCAACCTTTAAAGGGGCTTCTGTCCCCGCACCTCTTCCTATCAGCCTGTTATTCCAGTCCGTAGCTTCGGATGCACTTGTAAGCACCTTTTTTGGGTCACAGCCCCTGAGAGGGCAGGTACCTCCATATTCCCTTGAATCGATAATAGCGAATTTCAATTCAGATGACCGTGCCTTGCCTGCGAGAGTTCTGCCCGCAGTACCTGTCCCGATGATAATAATGTCGTAATCCCTTTTCATTAAACTCCCCGAACATTTGAATTATTTCCTAAAGAGATGAATTAAAAACAGATTTGAAAGCATATGTTATGCATTTCCTATTTATTCTGATCCCAAAGAATAAGTATTTCACCTGAATACCTGTCCTGAAAAAGCAAATAATAGCATAGTTTCGGAAATATATGCATACGAAGTACCAAAAACTTAAAGAACTATATTCCAGAAGAGTTCTGATAGCACGTTGACGAAATATTGAGTTTGCAGAATTGAAGTCCAGCTTTTCCAGAAAAAAAGGCTTCCTTTTAATATATTAATAGGCAGACCATAAGTTTTATAGCTAATAATTTTTAAAGCAAGTATATTGGTGATTTTTTGGTAAAAAGGGCATTGCTCAGCGTCTCAGACAAGACCGGAATTACAGAATTTGCACGCGGGCTTGAACTACTTGGCGTGAAGATTATTTCTACAGGCGGGACAGCGAAAATCCTTCGCGACGCCGGCATAGAGGTTACCGATGTCTCGGAAATTACGGGCTTTCCGGAGATGATGGGAGGAAGGGTCAAAACCCTCCATCCGAGAATTCATGGCGGACTCCTATGCCTGCGAGAAAGCAAGGAACAGATGGCCGAAGCTGTAAAAGAGGATATCTCCCTCATTGATATGGTCGCTGTAAACCTCTATCCGTTTGAGGTAACGGTTTCGAAGGAAGGCGTGGAACTGGAAGAAGCTATTGAGAACATAGATATCGGAGGCCCAACTCTTCTACGTTCGGCAGCGAAAAATTACCGTTCGGTTATAGTCCTTTCCGACCCGTCGGATTACGGGCATGTCCTCAAAGAATTGCGTTCAACCGGGATAATCTCAGAGTCGACCCGGGCTGCCCTTGCAGTTAAGGCTTTCAAGCACACTGCCGATTACGATGCTGCTATTGATACCTACCTGAGCAGGACCCTGCTCGGAGAAAACGTACTCCGCCTGAACTTTACTGGCGGGGTAAAACTCCGTTACGGAGAGAACTGGCATCAAAAAGCCTATTTCTATAAAGACCCCGGAATAGAAGGCCCTACCCTAGCAAAAGCCGCCCAGTTGCACGGAAAAGAACTTTCCTATAACAACTATGTGGATGCCGACAATGCCCTTCAGACGGTCAAAGAACTCGGAAATGCTTCTCCTGCAGTGGCAATCGTAAAACACAATAATCCGTGCGGGCTTGCTACTGGAAGCACACTCCTGCAGGCGCTTCAGGCGGCCTGGGACGGAGACCCTATTTCCGCTTACGGAAGTATAATCTGCACCAATGAAATTTTTGACCTTGAGGCTGCAACTTTTCTAAATGGAAAATTTGTTGAAATCATTCTTGCTCCTGACTTCAAGCCCGATGCCCTTGAATACCTGAAAAACAAAAGTGA
>CAYSZA010000343.1:0-2867 GCA_964435275.1 uncultured Methanosarcinales archaeon
CTTAATTCCTGCTTAGGAGATCAAAAGCCAGCAATTCCTGCTTAATTCCTGCTTAAGAGATAAATTGAGGTTTGGATTTTTAAAGAAACATCATATGTTAACAACCGGGATAAACACGAGAAGGTAGGGAATGGAAAAAAAGCTGAGAAAATCCGGGATTGACATTATTGGGGATGTGCCCTGGGGAACGCATATCTGTCAATTCTACCAGACAAAAAAAGATATGATGGAGATTCTGGTTACTTATTTTAAAGCAGGGCTGGAAAGCAATGAGTTCTGCATCTGGGTTACATCAGAACCAATAGAAGTAGAAGATGCAAAAGAAGCGCTTGGAAAGGTTGTGCCTGATTTTAGTACTTATCTGGAGAAAGGACAGATAGAGATTATACCTTACACTGACTGGTTTATCACCGACGGGGTATTCGATTCGCGGAGGGTATCCAGCAGCCGGCTTGAAAAACTTGAGTGTGCTCTGGACAACGGTTACGACGGTATGAGGCTTAGCGGAAACACTACCTGGCTGGACAAAGAAAGCTGGAACAGTTTCATCGAATTTAAGGAACAGACAGACAAATCCATGGACACCTACCGAATGATAAATTTATGCACCTATTTTCTTGATAGGCATAATGCAGCCGAGATAATCGATGTAGTCTTAAACCACCAGTTTGCTTTGATCAAAAAAGATGGAAAGTGGAAACGCGTAGAAAGCTCCAAACGCAGGATGGCAGAAGAGGCGGCTGTTCAGGCTACGAAAAACTGGGAGCATACATTTGATGCCGTGCCAGACCTGATAGCTATAATAGACAATGAATATCGAATTATTCGTGCAAACCGGGCTATGGCCTCAAGGCTGGGAGCAACGCCGGAAGAGTGTGCAGGTTTGATCTGTTATCGGGTAGTCCATGGACTAGACAATCCCCCCTGTTTTTGCCCGCACCGTCAGATGCTTGAGGATGGTCTTGAGCACAAAAAAGAAGTTCACGAAGACGGCCTGGGGGGTGATTTCATAGTTAGTGTCTCGCCGCTTTATGATTCAAACGGAAAGCCAATCGGCTGTATTCACGTTGCCCGTGATATTACCAAACGTAAGCAGGCCGAAGAGTCACTGCGCGAGAGTGAGGAGCGGCTGCGCTTTGCACTCGAAACCAGCCATACTGGCGCATGGGACCTCAACCTCGTGGATCATACTGCCTATCGGTCGCTCGAGCACGACCGCATCTTCGGCTACGAGCAACTTCTCCCGCAGTGGACCTACGAGATGTTCCTTGAGCACGTGCTGCCTGAGGACCGTGCTATGGTTGACGCAAAGTTCCATGAGGCTACAACCACGCATAGCGACTGGAGTTTCGAGTGTCGCATCCGACGTGTGGACGGTAAGGTTCGCTGGATCTTGGCAGCCGGACGGCACCGCATTGACACTACAGGAAAAACGAACAGGATGGCGGGCATTGTCCAGGACATCACTGAGCGGAAAAAAACAGAAGAAGTTCTCAGACGAGAGCATGATAGCCTAGAAGAAAAAGTTAAGGAGCGTACGGCTGAACTTAAAGAAGCATATGATTCATTAATGGAAAATGAGAGAAGACTTTCCGAAGCTCAGAAAATGGCTCATATCGGAAACTGGGACTGGAATATTATAACCGACAGAATATACTGCTCGGATGAAATGTGCCGGATTTTTGGGTTTGATCCTCAAAATTTTCGTTCTACCTACAATGCATTTTTAAATTGTGTACACCCTGACGACCGGACTTGCGTGGATAATGCCTTTAAAAGGGCTTTAAACGGAGGAGAGGCAAGTGTTATTGATTGTAGAATTGTCCTCGCTGACGGAAGGCAGCGTGTAGTCCATTTACAGGTCGAGGTTATTTTTAATGAGAAGCAAATCCCTGTCCAGGTCAGAGGGACAGTCCAGGATATTACTGAGAAAAAAGAGGCTGAAGAAGCCTTTTTGAATTCCGTGGCTGCCCGAAAAAAAGAAATCCATCACAGGATAAAGAATAACCTTCAGGTAATTTCGTCTTTGCTTGACCTTCAGGCTGAAAAGTTCAAAAGCAAAGAGGACGTAAGGCATTCAGAAGTCCTTGAAGCCTTCAGGGAAAGCCAGGACAGGGTAGCATCGATTGCCCTGATCCATGAGGAGCTACATGAAGGTGAAGGAGCCGATACCCTGAACTTTTCTCAGTACCTGCAGAAGCTCGTTGAGAACCTTTTCGAGACGTACAGGTTCGAAAATGCCGATATCAACCTAAAAATGGACCTGGAAGAGGACGTTTTCTTTGATATGGATACCGCAGTGCCCTTAGGGATGATTGTTAACGAACTTGTCTCAAATTCCTTCAAACACGCATTTCCAGAAGGGATGAAAGCAGGAGAAATCCGGATAATACTCTGCAAAGAAGATAATGAGAAACCTGAAAACTGCAAAACTGGAATTGGAAAAGAAAACTGCAAAACTGGAATTGGAAAAGAAAACTGCGAAACTGGAATTAGAAAAGAAGACTGTAAGAGTAGAAAGTATGTTTTGACCGTCTCCGATAACGGAGCAGGCATATCCGAAAGCACTGACATTGAAAACTCCGACACTCTTGGAGTGCAGCTGGTAACCACCCTGGTAGACCAGTTGGACGGTGAACTTCAGTTGAACCGGGGCTCCGGAACTGAATTTGTTATAAAAATTACAGTATCGGAAAACCAGTAAAAACTTTTCCGGAGATGTTCAGGCTTTCAGAAAGTTTTAATCTCTCTAACCTGATTTTGATTAAGAGGTTGATCAGAATAGTTCGGGTGCTCGATTGGAATAGATCGAGTGTTCCGTCAGGACTGATTGAGTATTTAGAGTATTCTATTAGATAGATTAAGAA
>CAYSZA010000344.1:0-2866 GCA_964435275.1 uncultured Methanosarcinales archaeon
TTTTTGAAAAAGTTTGCGTTAAAATGATAGCAATCAATAAATACCTCTTAAGTACTTAGTGAGTTCGGTATGCTTCGCATAATTTTTCTTGGCACTGGGGGCTCTCTGCCTACCCGCAACAGAAATCCGTCCGCTATAATGGTCAATAGGGAAGGAGAACTTATCCTGTTCGACTGCGGGGAAGGTACACAGCAGCAAATGATGCGGGCAAAGACAGGGATGATGAGCCTGTCCTCTATTTTTGTCAGTCATTTCCACGCCGACCACTTCCTGGGAATTCCTGGGCTAATCCAGACCATGTCTTTCATGGGAAGGAAAGAACCTCTTCTGATTTACGGTCCTGAAGGAACCAGGGAATTTACCGAACTTTTTAAAGCTCTCGGGTATTTCAACCTTAAATACGAAGTCCGAGGTATCCAGTTGAGACCCGGAGACGTTGTGAAAGGAAGAGAGTATGTGATCCAGGCCTTAAAAACCGAGCACAGTATCTCAAGCCTCGGATATGCCCTTATAGAAAATCCACGTCCAGGGCGTTTCAACAGAGAAAGGGCAATAGAACTGGGTATTCCTCCTGGTCCTCTTTTCTCAAAACTGCAGAAAGGAAACACGGTAGAAATTAATGGAAGGCTCATAAAACCAGAAGACGTAGTGGGAGCTTTAAGACCTGGAAGGACTATTGTTTACAGTGGAGATACCAGGCCCTGTGAATCCGTTCTCGAAGCCAGCAGGGGTGCAGATGTGCTGATCCATGACGGAAGTTTCGCAGACGAGATGGCAGATTGGGCGGAAGAGTCCAAACATTCGACTGCAGGGGAAGTTGCAGCTCTCGCTAAGGAGGCTGGGGTCAGGAAGTTGATCCTCACTCATATAAGCTCCCGGTATACTGATGATGCTGAGCCCCTCCTTAACGATTCGAAAAAAATATTTGAAAATGTGACTATAGCCGAGGACCTGATGGAAATTGAAATTCCGTACAGACCGTAATAAAGCTTAGATGTGTTTGTTCAAGAGAATTATTTAGAGTGAAAAGCTACGGTAGTCTGATAGGCGGCTTAAAATATAATGTAAAAACTTAATGATTTTTAAGAAACTCCAGGTGATTTAAAAACTCGAAATTATCTGGAAGAAAGATTAAAAGATTACTGAATTTTCCTCTGGACATTCTAGCGGAAAAGAAGCTGTAGCAGATATAATCTGCATCGCAACAGGATCAAAATGATTCAGACGAGAGTCCAATCCAGTTTTTTGTTTTCAGCGTCGTAAAGTGTGACCTGCATTGTCTTGTCTTCTACTTCATAAACGGGCTTGATACCTAAGTAAAGCGTATCACCATAATTAATATCGAGTTCACCGTTCACTCTGCTGAAATATACCCTGCCTTTTGTGCCATTCTCTTCCACTGTTATGCCTTTCCACATCAGGTTCTGTATGACGTTTATAACTCTGCATTCAAACCTGTCAATTTCACGTATTTCACTCATGGGGATCCCTTTAGTTCTCATTTCGTATCTGGTTAAGACTTTATTCAATGAATTGCTGCTAGAAAATAATGATTTTTATACATAAAATTATTCCTGCTCTTCCAGGAAAAGAAGAAAAGCAGATGAAAGGACTATAATGAAGCAAATAAGAGCATTATACTGAAGCAAGTAAAAGGTTATACTTTAAAATATTAATGGTTCTCGAAGGTGAGCCCTCGAGAATTATGGTACTCTAAAAATGGTACTTTAAAGATGAGTAATTTAAAGATGAGTAATTTAAAGATACCATAATTTAACAGTATGTGCTGTCACTTAAATGTAAAGCTCAGAAGGGCCCTGGGGGGCGTCTTTTCTGCCAAGTTTTGCAAGCGCATTTTCGAAATCCTTACATTCTACTGTTTCCCGGTCTTCTATAATTGCCTGGTGAAGGGCGGTCTTTAAGACTTTTTCCACAAGATCCCTGCCTGAAAGCCCTTTAGCCCTCTTTGCAAGAGCCCGGAAGTTGCAATACTTTACCTGCAAGGGGAAAGTTTTCACATTTGATTCGAATATGCTGACGATTTCTTCTTCTCCGGGAAGAACGAATTCAATCTCTTCTTCGAACCTGCTCCTTACGGCGGAGTCCAGGGAATAAATCCTGTTTGTGGAGCAGATAGTACATACTCCTTCACGTTCCACTATACCGTCCATTTCGGTCAGGAGAGCGTTTACGATTTCACTTACGTCTCCTCTTAACTCCTGGAATTTTCGATCCAGGGCTATGGCATCAAGCTCGTCGATAAAGATTATGCAGGGAGCCATTTCTTCTGCTCTGTCGTAAAGCTGGTGGATCTGGCGGGCTCCGTCTCCAACGTATTCTCCTATCAACTGCGTAGCCTTGACAGGAATGATAGGCACATCGGTTTTGTTTGCAAGAGCCTTTGCGAGCATGGTTTTTCCGGTACCTGAAGGCCCGAAAAAGAGGATATTTCTTGGCGCCCATTTCCCAAAGCGTTCAGGCTCTTCAAGGAAGCGTTCGATCAGCCTGCACTTTTGCTTTGCAAGTTCCTGCCCGATTACATCTTCAAATTTAACGCTGCTCTTGACCTCTGCCGAGGAAGGAAGGCCGTTTTCCTCTTCAGTTACGATAATTGAGGTTGAACTTCCTATTATGGATTCTGCAGGTTCCACATCTATAATGCGGTAAGCAAAATCTGGAAACATCCGCCTGTCAAAGAGATAGTCTCCTTTCCGGGCAACATATCCGTTCCACTGTTCCCGGGCGTAAAACTCGAAAACATCCCTATTTTCAATAACAGGATATTCGTCCATCATGCCGCTTAGCGGATAGCCTTCAGGCTTCAGGATAAGAAGCTCGGAGGTAGATTTCCCAAACTCGGTATTGC
>CAYSZA010000345.1:0-2834 GCA_964435275.1 uncultured Methanosarcinales archaeon
GCAAAAAACTCTTCCATCAGGCATCCCACGTCTCTGGGCGCAATATCAATGAACTCTCTCTTTTCTTCAGCCGGGAAATAGTCAAAAACAGAAAATTTGCCGAGTTTACGCGCCTGGGAACCCTGATAGCGGGAGTCAAGAAGGATCCTTACCCCAAAGTCTTCTGGAGAACGTACTACCCTTCCCAGTGCCTGCCTGACCTTCCTGATTGTCGGCACCTGGACTGCAAACTCCCACCCTTCCCCACAGCCGAAAATCGTATCATATGCAGACTCGACAGCCTTGATTCTATCGTTTAAGGCCGGGTATCCCACTCCAACCACAATTACTGTCCTGCCCCGAGAACCCCTGAAATCAACGCCTTCGCTCAGTGTTCCCCAGAGATAGGTTATAAGTAAGGCTTTTCCTCCTTGCTCCCCTATTCTGAAAAACTCTTCCCTGATTTCCTGGGCTGAAACTCCGGTTTCGTCAAGAAAAACAGGAACCGAGAGTTCAGGCTCAAGGAGTTTGGTGTAGCGGAGTGCTTCAGCGTAGCTCTGGAAGTAAATAATTACATTTCCGGCTGATGCAGCAATAGCTGCAAGCAGGGCTTCCTTCAGGTTCTCAAGCGTTTCGGGGCTGTCCCGATTCTTTGCAAAAAGAGGAGGGACAGAAACCGCAAGTGTGAGCCTTCTTTCCCTGGGAAATGTCGTACCGTAGGAAATTTCTTCCACTTCCCTTGAAATACCAAGCGTGGATTTGATCATTTCGAAGGGTCGGAGTGTAGCCGACATGAGCACTGCCGCATAAACGGAGTCTAGCAAAGGCTGAGTTACGTTTTTAGGAATACATGTGAAGAGTTCGATCCTGCCGGCCACCCTATCGCTTTTGAAATCCCTGCGCACGTTGAGGATGGGATAGTAGTTCTGCCTGTCCGAAAGCACAAGGTAAGAAGATAGAAAATCGGCAACATACCGGATCTGGGAACGTTTCGGGATGGAAAGAAGCCCCTTTTTATAATTTTCCGCATAGATTTCTTCCAGCCTTGCTCCGAACTCCCCAATCTCTCGCAGCCGGATCAGCACTTTTTCTTCATCCCCAAACCCTTCCTTTACTGCATCCCGTAAAAAACGGGCTTTCAGGATGTCAAGTCTCTCGTAAGGATCGCTTATCTGAATGTCCAGCCAATTCTTTCCAAGCCTGTTCCTTTCTCCGAACTTCAGTTTCGAGTCATATGTATCCCTGAGGGCGGTCAGGAGGCAGGTAAATAGTTTTTTTGCATATAGCCGGGCGGCATAGTCCTGATCAAGAGGAATTCCACTTCTTGAGCCAGCTCCTGTTCCGAAAAAGGGAGAGTTTTCGGGTTCGGGAGTCTCGCCTACCTCCGAAAGGGCTTTCTCAATGGTCAGTTCCGAGAGCATTATTGAAGAATGGGAACGGGCAGACGCCTCAATATTATGTGCCTCATCAAAAATCAGGATAATATCTTCAGGGTCGCGTTCAAGCCATTTAAGCAGGGTCATGAAAATTTCGGCATTTAGTACGTGATGAAAATTACAGATCAGAAGTTCGGTATTTTTGAGTTCTTTTTTAAGCAATTCATACCCGCACATGTCCCGGTCTTCTGCATATTCAAGTACCTCTTCCGGGCTTCTTACATCGGAGAAAAGCCAGGTGGAGAATTCGTTTCCTTCAAATTTAAGAACTTCATAAAGCTTTGGGCAGGAGTTATTCCTCAGGGCCTGAGCTTTTTTTCTGGTCTCCTCGAGTTCCTTCTCAAGCTCGTTTCTAAGGGCGTAAAGGGCAGGGTCTTTTGTCCGTTTGTGTTTCTCATAGGCATCCTTGAGTTCTTTTTCTTTTGAAGAAACTTCCCTCTCAAGGTCAAGAAGATCATAGGTGTTTTCCCCTTTAAGCCTGCATTCTTCGTAATCGAGATTTTCAGGGCACATCGAAGTCTTGCCCTTAAAAACGATCGTTTTTATGTCATTGCACCGGGAGATCTCTCTTGCTTCATTTATAAACTGAACCATCTGTTGATGGACGTTGGTGACTATAATAGCTATCTTATTGAGTTTTTTCCCCACACTTAATGCAGGAGCAAGTGAGCTCAAAGTCTTGCCTGTCCCGCATGCTCCCTCAAAAAGCACGATTTTCTCTTTCAGGAGAGCTGAGTGGATTTTCTCCATGGCTTCTGCCTGGTTAGGGTAGCAGCTTTGTTTTGTAAAATACCGCATATATCCATTATTCTGCGTCATATGTTTAACCTGGGATCTCCCGATTTCCGATGTCCTCTGTATTTTCTTACCTGCTCGTGATTCAGGAATCGAATTTTTAAAAGTTCAAATATTCCTGAAAATATTGTTAAAGATATATATCTAAATATCCTAAGTGCATATAGCACAACTATATTCTAATTTGCTGTATCTCCGGGTAAAAGTAGAATTCAATAATATTAGGGGTACAGGAACAAAATTTACTTTTACTTGTTGGATGGATGTTTATTATCTTAAAAACTTTTCTGAGATTTATTTTGAAACTTTTCTGAGGTTTCCCTAAAAAACCCGTAGTGAGACCGGAGCAAGGGAGTAAACGCTAATTGAATAGTCAGTATCCATCGTAACTTGCCCTTTATACTACTAATCTACCTCTATTCCTGATTTACTTTTTATTCGTGGAATATAATCCGTCAGGGGGTATTTTCTATACCACAATCTATTTTCTGCCAGGTAGTTACTGTTTATTATCAAGTACGCATTCTCTTCCAAGATATTCATTTCCCCATTTGCATAGAGCATCCAGAACCGGAAGCACAGTCTTGCCGAACTCGGTTAGAGAATATTCAACTTTAGGAGGGA
>CAYSZA010000346.1:0-2819 GCA_964435275.1 uncultured Methanosarcinales archaeon
TTACCGTAAAACTTATGCATCAATGAAAATCAGTTTTATAGAACTTTTGTGACGCTACACGATATCAAAGAAATAATGCTTTTTCGTTGAATTCTTCTTTTACAAAATTTTTCTTACAATTGGAAGTTTCCTTATATAATTACCCAATATGAAGCAAATACTCACTGCAAGAGGGGAGACTAATACAAACTTAAGAAGAGGGTCTAGAACTATGCCTCGAAGGCTGAGTGCAAGAAAGACGATAATAGGAGCATGAATGATATTACGGTATACGCACTTGCGGACATTGCCTTTACTAATTTTCCCTGATTGTTGTATCCCTGCGAAAGAAAACTATTAATGTTATAATAACAGCTACACAAAGGAACTGTTCCCACAAAGCGTATAATAAAGCCTGCCAGTAAAATCCTCCAAAAAATCGAGTCGGGTCTTCGGACAATAAAGGAAAGACTGCAAATAATACGAGAAGAACTGCCGCTATCCGGGACCACAGTTTACCAATTTTTTCAGATACTCGCAAAAACCATTCATCTCTATAGGCAGCAAGGCCAACAATAAACATGGCAATATATTGAGGAAAGTAGGGAATTTGAAAATTGAGAACCGCAAAATTCCAGCCCATTGGGAGCCATATCCTGACAATGAATGTGATTAGTCCCAGCACAATAGCAAAAACTGCTATTGTCAAGTTTCCCGGAATTTTATACTCTATATTCTTACTTTTTACAAGCAGGCGCCAGAATATATAAACAAAGGCAAATATCAGCAGCGCTTCGGCAAACCACAAAGGACCGCTGCCCAGGCCATTATAACTGTCTATATATAACACAAGATAATCCTGAAAAGACCCGGTAAAGCCTTTAGACAATGCCAGTGCATATCCTATAAGCGGATCTATGAAAATTATGTAGAATAGCAGGGGTATGCCCAGCCTCAGCAGCCTGTCCTTAAAAAAATGCCAGGCTCCTTTTCTATCGTAGGAACCGGTTGTAAAATAGCCTGAAATCAGGAAAAAGAAGCCCATGAAAAAGGATTGACTTACAGCAAGGAAAAATACAAAGAAAACGCTTTCAATCATTCCGGGCTGGCCTTCATGATAATACCAGCTACCTACCGGAGCTCCATATGTTATAGCTAGGTGAACCAAAATAACCAGAATTGTAAGCAGTATTCTGAGGTTATCAATGAACAACAAACGATCTTTGGACATTTTTCTCATTCCTTATATCTCACTGCTCCTATCTCAGAATGTTGATTTTAGAAATTGACCATGTAGACCGAACTCTTTTCTTGTCGGATCATAATGACCACTGCTTTCAAATCTTTGAACCTCGCGCCAAGCACATTTTCCAGTTCTGTTGCAAAAGTCATAAATATAAAAGTAAAAATTTAGTTGCAAAGAGAAGAACATAAAAAAGCAGAATATTCCTCAGATAACATCCAGATTTAGGTAGCTATTCCGAATAACTTGTTTATAAGATTGACTTCACTAAGAACACATCGATTTAGAGTACCAACCTGTACTTTTTTATCATATTCATAGCTTCAATTCCTTTTAAAGTCTTACTTGCAGAGTGTTTTATCCTGAAATGATTTGCACTAATTTGGTTCAGTCGAGAAACAGCAATTATTTAAATGCATAGGTTTTACGAGATAACCTATGCATCTTCAACCTCAGAGAATACAGCTCTGGCAATTAATTTAAAAAGTTAATAGTGCCTCAGTTTTAAACGTGGAGCATAAAAATATATTAAGGATTAATTTTGCGAGTAACAGCATAAAGCCAGGATCATGAAGCTACATGACAATGAATACCGCCATTAAACCAAGCGACAGAAAAGCTAAAGATGTAGCATATTTATCAAAAATTATAAGGCAGCATCTCCCAAAACTTATACAAGACTTTAATATCAGTTATCTGGGTATTTTTGGTTCCTATATTTGTGGAGAACAAAAAGAGGACAGCGACCTCGATATACTTGTAAGATTTCTAAATAACCCTACCTCTTTTATCATTTCTGCATATATTTCCTCCTTGCCCTCATGTTTTTTAAAACTCTTTCCTTAAATAAATTTTCTAAAGTTCTTTCCTTCTATCTTAGAGGCTGTCTTAAAATTCAAATTGTTCCTACAATTTGATAATGAGCAATGTTAACTCTAAAATTTGTACCGTAAATTTATTCCGAAGTTCAGGTACACTTATCCTATAGAACTTACACACTCGATGTACGAAATCAAATGCTGTATCCATCATCGTTTGAGATTATACTTTAGACATCTAACGGCTTAATGCTACTATTTTTCAGTTCGGGTATGTAAGTTCTATCCCAATTATAGAACAAAATACCAATATCACTTTTAGTTTTCTCTTCTCTGCCCGAATTTTGCTTGGGGATCACAGAAAATCTCAATTTTCTGGGAGTTGAGGTTTAGAGACTATCCGAAAAGTCAATAATGAAATGTTGTAGAAGTTACAACAGATCTAAGTGTTCGGCATCCGTTATGGTTTGCATATTGCTAATTGAAAGTTAAGTAGGTCACAAACGTTTTTCGGATAGGTTCTTAATTGAAGAGTGGAATAAGGTCTTTGTAGAAATCCTAATTTAACTAATATATTGGGGATACCATGACTAATGATATCATTATTGTCAGCACACCGTACTTACCAGGTTATAAGATCACAAAGACCATTGGATTTACATGGGGACTAATCGTGAGGAGCCGTGGTCTCGGGCGAAATATAACTGCCGGCCTCCGCTCGATCGTCGGCGGCGAGATCCACGAGTACACGGAACTCCTGAACCTGGCCCGCGAACAGG
>CAYSZA010000347.1:0-2814 GCA_964435275.1 uncultured Methanosarcinales archaeon
GTCGATCAAACCTTTTTTGAAAAGATTTGCGTTTTTGATCAAACTTTTTTTGAAACGGTTTGTGATCACGCCACTGCAAGGGTTTTTGATCAAACTTTTTTTGAAAAAGTTTGCGATCAAGCCTTTTTTGAAACCTAACTTCCGTTTTTTAGGTGGATATATGCTTTCTCGCAAATCTACGAGGTCAGAAGATTGCGATTTATTGATTTTACCTTGCATTTGATGTGCTTAATTTTAAGCGCATGAGTCGATATCAGGCGACATTTATGTGCTTAAAAATGCGGAACTAAGGTTGAAAAGGCTTGTTGTCAAGCTTTTTGGAAAAAAGCTTGTGTTTTTACTCTATTACCAGATCTCTGACCCTGATTCCGTTTTCTACAATTTTCCCTACGATTTTTCCACCGGTAATTTGTACAGCTTTTGCAGCATCTTTTTCCGGCAGGATAACAAGAAAGCCCATACCCATATTGAAGGTTCTGTACATCTCGAGATCTTCAACTCCACCTTCTCTCTGCAGGAATTTGAAAATTTCCTGGGGCTCAAGAGGATCGTAAAAATCAAAGCCGAGTTTTGTCACTCTTCTCAGCTTCAAAAGTCCGCTGCCTGTTATATGGGCAAGCCCGTGGACTTCACATGCTTTCAGGACGTCAAGAATCTCAATGTAAATCCTTGTCGGAGAGAGGAGCTCGTCTCCTATTGTCTTCGAACTGTCATAGGGACAGGGATCATGGTAAGAGTAGCCGGATTCTTCAATGATCTTTCTTACAAGGGTGTACCCGTTGCTGTGAATGCCTGTGCTCGGGATACCTACAATTATGTCACCTACCCTGACTTTTCCTCCCTCGACAATCTGATCTTTCCTGACAATCCCAAGGCATGTACCTGCAAGGTCAAAACCTTTAATTATACCGGGCAGGGTTGCAGTTTCTCCACCTACGATGGACATTCTGGAGATCTCCGCACCTTTTACCAGCCCCTCTCCTATCTGGGCTGCAAAACCTTCTTCGTGCTTTTCCACGGCAAGATAATCTACAAACGCCACAGGTTCGGCTCCTATAGCCAGAAGGTCATTAACATTCATTGCGATACAGTCTATGCCTACTGTGTTCCACCGCTGCATTTCGTTCGCAATAAGAACTTTTGAGCCTACCCCATCCGTTGTCAGGGCAAGGGCATATTCTCCGAAGTCCAGAAGCCCTGCATAATGCCCTATTCCTGTAAGGGGAGCTCCTATACCTTTTCGAACGTAACTGAGCTTTTCTATAAGGGTTTTGACGGTTTTTTCTTCTTGTGTGATGTCTACGCCTGAATCCGCATATGTTAAGTGCTTTTCGCCCATTTTTGCCCCTCCCTGCCTGTTTTAAAGCTGTTTTTCAATTCCGTTTCCGTTATATAATTCGAATTCATCGTGCAGGGTCTTGACTGCGGCAAATGCGTCATCTTCCCTCACTACGAAGGAAATATTGTACTGGGAAGAGCCCTGGCTGATCATAATAATATTAATCATTGCGTTTCCAAGTGCTCCGAAAACCCGTTTTGCCACTCCTGGAGTTCCTGCCATACCTGCACCTACAACTGCGACCACGCAAACGTTTCTGTCCGAAGTGATCTCTTTTACGATTTCCCGGTTGAACTCTTCATGGAGCGCCTTTAAAGCCGGCTCCACGTGTGTCTCACTGACCACGAAAGAGATGTTGGACTCGGAAGAGCCCTGGCTGATCATAACCACATTAACGCCTGCTCTCGCAAGTGCTGTAAAGAGCCTTGCTACAGTCCCCACAGCTCCCGCCATCTCTGCGCCTGCAATATTGATGAGAGCCACGTTTTTGATCAGGCTTACAGCTTTTACAACGTGCCTGCACTGGAACTTTTCCGCAACTACAAGTGTGCCCGGGAATTCAGGCTCAAAAGTATTTTTGACCCGCACAGGAATATGTTCGCGCATGGCAGGCTCAATCGTGCGCGGGTGCAGCACATTTGCTCCGAAGTAAGAAAGTTCCATGGCTTCGGCATAAGAGATTTGCGGGATGGTCTTCGCCTCTGGCACGATTCTCGGATCGGTGGTCATAATCCCGTTCACTTCTTTCCAGAGCCAGATTTCATCGGCTTTTAAAGCTGCACCCAGGATAGAAGCTGTGAAGTCAGAACCGCTTCTTCCCAGCGTGGTAATAATTCCATCTTCGTTTTCTCCTATAAATCCCGTGACCACAAGAATCTGGGATCCGAGTCTGTACCCAAGCCTCTTTTTCACAAGATCGTAAGTTTCTTCCAGAGGTCTGGCATTCCCGTAATCCGATGAGGTTATAATCCCTGCTTCTCCGCCCGTGAATTCGGTTGACGCGATTCCAAGGGAACGGATAGCTCCTGATACAATCGGAGCAGCCAGACGTTCCCCATAAGAGCAAATGTAGTCAATCGACCTTGGAGTAAGCTCACCAAGATAACAGATTCCGATCAGGGCTTTTTCGAGCTCGTCAATGCGGAGGTCAAGAGTCTGGATAACTTCTTTTGCGACTGTGGGGTCATCAATGGAATCACTCACGGCTTCGTGGTGTTTGTTTGTAATCTCTGTTTTAAACTCCTTTACAAGGGCGACTTTACCTTTTGTTGAGGCAAAGAGTGCATTTTCCAGAAGTCCATCGGTTACTCCACCGAGTGCCGAGGTTACTACCACGATCTGATTGCCTTCTTCATGATATCTTTTCAGAAGCTGGGCAACATGACGGATTTTTTTTCCGTCCCCAACGGAAGTTCCTCCAAATTTCATTACAATTTTCATGATCGGATCACGTTTTGGCATTAACTGGTTATTCT
>CAYSZA010000348.1:0-2791 GCA_964435275.1 uncultured Methanosarcinales archaeon
GAAATGACACCAATAGAAGCCCTGAATAAGCTTCATGAGCTGAAAAGGCTGCTCGATTAAGGGTCGATAAAAAAGATGCCTATTAAAGTTTTTCTGGTCTGGACGGAGTAAAGGAATGATGGAAGAACACATTGAAGGGAAGGAAAAAGTTCAGGAAAATAAAATCCGAATTCTTGATAAAGATACGATAAACAAAATCGCGGCAGGAGAGGTAATAGAGCGTCCTGCATCCGTAGTAAAGGAGCTTGTAGATAACTCAATCGATGCAGGGGCCACGGATATCCGCATCGAAGTCGAAAAAGGAGGAAAACGCTCTATTCTTGTCAGGGATAATGGCTGCGGAATGAGCCGGGAGGATGCCCTGCTTGCATACAAAAAACATGCAACAAGCAAGCTCACGCGAATCGAAGATCTCGACACTATTACTACGATGGGGTTCAGGGGAGAAGCTCTTTCGTCTATCACAGCCGTTGCAAAGGTGGAAATCCTTACCCGCCCCCCGGAAGAAATTACAGGTACCAGGATAGTGATCCATGGTGGAAAAATTCTGGAAACTTCGGACGCAGGCACGGCTCCAGGTACATCTGTGCACGTAAAAGACCTGTTTTACAACACTCCTGCAAGGCAGAAATACCTCAAAAGCGACCGTACTGAGCTTGCCCATATCACCGATACAGTTATGCAGCTTGCCCTGGCAAACCCGGAGATCTCTTTTACCCTGCTGAGTGAGGGAAAACCAGTCCTCAGAAATACGGGTTCAATCGATCCTTTTAAAAGTATTGTAAATCTTCTAGGACCGGATACGGCTCGTTCAATGCTCCCTCTGGAATACAGGACAGAAGACCTTGAGATCCGGGGGTACATCTCAAAACCCGAAACCACGCGAAGAGAAAGTGACCAGCTTTTTCTTTTTGTAAATACCCGTCCTGTAGTTTCGAGAGCTATCAATAAAGCTATTCGCGAAGGGTATTATACCAGAATTCCAAAAGAGCGTTATCCTGTGGCAGTACTTTCCCTTGTTGTTGATTCCGGGGAGGTTGACGTAAATGTGCATCCTCGTAAAGCCGAGGTGCGCTTCAGCCGGGAAAAAGAGATCGGGGATGCGATCACGTTTGCAATAGAGAAGGTGCTCTCCGAAAGCACTCTTGCTACTGAGATCCGGGAAAAAAAGGACCGAGTTTTTCAGAAAACTTTTGAGATTTCAGGCTCTTCAGGCAGATTGCAGGTCTCAGAAGCTGCGGAAACTTTCGGAAGGAGTGTGGCCGGAAAGGAAACTGAAATTCTGGAGAAGGCCGACCTTCCTGAAAGCGGCAACGTTCTAAGAGGAAGGGCCGAAACTTATACCTATCCGGTAAAAGACACCGAAAGGAAACTAAATAAGTCGGGGCGCCTCATGGACTTTACCGCAGAAGGAGCGCAGGAAATCTCTGGCGATAGAAAGCCGGATAGTAAAAACGATCTGGATAGCAGAAACGGGCAGGAGAGAAAGAAGCAAGAAGAGAGTGAAAAGACAGAATCGGGTCCTGAAGAGATAAAAAAGGAAAACTCAGGTGATCAAAGGAATGAAAAACAAGAAGCAGCTGCTTTAGAGAGAGAAAGACAGGAAATAAGTATTGAAGACCGGCAAAAACTGAAACAAAAACCGAATACTGACTCACTTGAAGACCTGCGGGTTATAGGGCAGGTCTCCAAGCTGTATATCCTTGCCGAAAAGGGAGAAGACCTTGTGCTTATCGACCAGCATGCTGCTCACGAGAGAATTCTTTACGAGCAGGTTTTGAGAATGAAAAAGTCCAGGGTGCAGGAGCTGATTACACCTGTAACCATTGACCTTACCCCTAAAGAGAAAGTGCTTATGGAAGAATACATTCCCTATCTCGAAGATTGCGGTTTCGGGATCTCGGAGTTCGGGGATAATACCTACGTAGTTACCTTTGTGCCTGAGATATTCGGGAGGCTTGAGAACCCGGATGTTATCCATGATGTAGTCTCTGACCTTTTAGCTTCAGGAAAAGTTAAAAAGGATACAGGGATTTCGGAAAAAGTCTGCAAGACCCTTGCATGCAGGGCCGCAATTAAAGGAGGAGCAGCCTGTAGCTCCAGACAGATGGAGGAGCTTATAGAGCAGCTTAAAAAAGC
Organism: uncultured Methanosarcinales archaeon; assembly: GCA_964435275.1. Classification (GTDB taxonomy): domain Archaea; phylum Halobacteriota; class Methanosarcinia; order Methanosarcinales; family Methanosarcinaceae; genus Methanosarcina. The sequence goes on from CAYSZA010000348.1 coordinate 2,140, forward strand.
TGAAAACCCCTACTCCTGCCCTCACGGCAGGCCCACCGTAATCACATTTACAAAAGGAGAACTGGACCGTATGTTTGCACGGACCCCGTAAAAAAGGCTGTAGTCCGGAAAATCCCAGTCCGGCTTTTCCAGATTTCTCTAATGGATTTAATTTTACCCCAATTTCCCCGGTGAAGCCAATTTTATCCCCATTTTTCCAGATTTTTCGGGCGGCGTTAAGTGCTATCTTTGCTGACCTATCGATTACTTCACAGTAGATAAGTATACTCTGAAGAAAATAAGTATACTCTGAAGAAGAATTGACTTCCGTGTGGTAAAATGCAGTCTGCAGACATAATCTATAAACGGTATATAGATGGCATATAGGTTACATTTCCATGATCACCCGACATACTTCTATATTGAAAAACTGTCATGAGTTTCCTATATATTTATATAATATAACCTGAGATGTAGTAGTGGATGCCAGGCAGGTACTGGCACCTGAAAAAGGCATCATTCCACAGGCTATTTTTCACACACCAACCCCCCCCAAAATCCCAAAAAAGGAACGACCCCCCAATCGTTCAGGAATCCAGGATAAAACCCCATTTCCGAAATACACACCCCAACTCCTGGAATGATGCCACCTCTTTTCTATACCTTTTTTCTA
>CAYSZA010000349.1:0-2789 GCA_964435275.1 uncultured Methanosarcinales archaeon
AAAGGTAAAAATCCGAGAAACCGAAGCATTACAATAGCGTTTAAAAACGCCAGAACAATAGCTACAAAAGCCAGTATAGTGACGCCAACAGGTCTTTCCATACTCAAATCTCCCCTCCCTGTCATATGATAGCCTGTGTCAGGTTCTCATTCTTAGTCCCCAGATAAGTGACCCAATCCCTCCGATAATAAGGAAAAAGCCGAATATCCATGGCAAAAACAGGGCTCCTACCAGAGAATTAGTTAGAAGAAGCAGGCCGAGAATTATGGTGAGGACACCGATAATTCCTATTCCCCATCCTCCTCCTTTAAGTGCAAGGATAATTTTTACGATCCCATTGACAACAGCCCAAACCCCTATGAAAATAACGAACAACGTAAGAACTATGAGAGGACTGTAGATTGGGTATGTCAGTATAACGACTCCTGCAACAATGCTCAGGATACCTGAAAGGAGTTTCCATACCCTGTTCCCCGAGAATATCAGCGCCCCTATGACAGAAAGAATTCCTTCTGCCAACCAGAAAATCCCCAGAAGCTGTACGAGAAAGATAGTGGTTGCTGCAGGCCTGTATAAGAGGAATAAGCCTACAAGAATAGCAATAATGCCTTCCAGAAGGACCACCCACCAGGGCACCTGCAGTATTTCATATCCAGTCTCATAATCAGATTCAATTGATTGTTCCGTAACATCAGTTGGTTGTTCCATATAGTCCATCTCCCCAAACTTTCAGTTCTTCAACCATACTTCCTGCAACCGATAGATGTGAGTAGCTAAAAGGCATTAACCTATCTGGGTGCGGGATCTCATTTTCCGGATGTTTAATTTTCCGGATAATTTATCTACACTTATGAATGACCAGAATCAAAGAGAATATTGCCTACCTTTTTATAAAGAGAAGAAATCTCTTCTTTACGGAGCTATTAATTGATCGAGTTTACCGATCGATGGAATTTACCAATCTTTATGATCTACCTCCACGAACCCCAAAACTTCGCTGTGGAAGAGTATTAACTGAGTACGCCTTTTCCACCATGGAAGCACTGGCATGACACAAGCTAAAATAAACTGTTTATAAACACTTTGGCATCATGATGACAGAATTTTATACGATATTAATTACGATATCAGACCCCTCTCCACATTTGACCAAAGATCAAGTAGTGGTATAGATAATTATATACAAACCATTATATATAAATTAACTTATTATTAATTCTCAAAAAAGCTTTGTTAGTTGGGAACAGATGTCCCAAAATATACACGAAGAAACAGATAAAATAGAAAACAAAAAAGCATGTAAACAAAGAAGCTGTTTTAATAGAATCCCAGATTCCAGAGGATCAACGATGAATCCGACAAAGCAACGGGATATCCCCCTTTATATATACCATGCCGGGCAATGTGACCCGAAAAAGTGTACCGGAAGGAAACTGGCTCGCTTTGACCTTGCCCGTCTTTACGACAGGATATCAAAGCTGCCCAGATCAGCGATCCTTCTTGACCCGACTGCCGAAAAAGCCCTTTCTCCTGCCGATGATCCAGGAAAAGGTATTATCGTGCTCGATTGTTCCTGGGAAGAAGTGGAGAAAATTTTTCCCGAACTTGCGAAGTTAAACCTTGAACACAGGGCCCTTCCCTACCTGCTTGCAGGTAATCCTGTGAATTTCGGAAGGCCTTTTAAACTCAACTCAGCTGAAGCCTTTGCAGCAGCGCTCTACATTCTGGGGCATAAAGAACAGGCTGAGAGAGTCCTTTCCAAGTTTAACTGGGGGCACAGTTTTCTTGAGTTGAACAGAGAACCGCTTGAAGAGTATGCAACCGCAAAGAACAGTACTGAGATAGTGGAGATTCAGAGCCACTACATATGATCAAGAGCTGTTAAATATAATCAGGTTTGAAAGCCAGCAAGCCCGGATTTCCTGAAAAAGAGACTCAATATTAATGACATGAAACGAAGAAAAGGGTGTTTGCATAATGAGAGTATCGGTCAGGAAAGAGGCCAGGAAACAGATTGGAGTTATAGGCGCAGGGGCCTGCGGCAGCGAGACCATAGCCCTTGCAGAAACGGTAGGGAGAGAGATCGCAAAAAGAGGGGCGATTTTAATCTGCGGAGGCCTGGGAGGGGTTATGGAAGCTACAGCATACGGAGCAAAACAGGAAGGAGGTATAACCCTGGGAATTTTGCCCGGAATTATGAGGGAGGAAGCAAATCCCTGGATAGATCTCGCGGTTGTCAGTGGGATGGGGCATGCCAGAAATGTTCTTATAGCGCAGTCTTCAGATGCATTGATTGCAGTTAATGGAGAATACGGCACACTGTCAGAGATAGCTCTTGGCCTGAAAATGGGAAAGCCTGTGGTCGTACTTGAACCAGGCTGGAAAATCGAAGCAGTCACAGGGCAAAAAGTCATCAAGAAGCAGTAGAACTCGCTTTCAGGTTGATTGAAAGGGATGGAAAGTCGGAAAGGTCAGCCTGAGAAAAATTCGAGAAGGCTCTGGTGAAGAAATAATTTTCGCGCAAGCCTTTTAAAAAAAAGGCTTGGGATAAAGAACTCAGAACCTAATTTTAGTTACGGATGGCAGTATATTTTGGGCTTCGATCCAAAAATTTATATCGAAAAAGGAAACTTCAAGAATTAGGAGGCAGGCTTTGTCTCAGACTGGCAGGAGTTTTGGGGTACGCCAGTATTCCTCTCAGAACAAATAAAATATACCGGAGTTTTAAATGCACCTTATTGTAACGGAAAAAAATATAGCAGCAAGGAGGATAGCTGCGATTCTGGCTC
>CAYSZA010000350.1:0-1369 GCA_964435275.1 uncultured Methanosarcinales archaeon
AAATTGAATTGGATGTCAGAAAAAAAGATTTTAGTTTTTCTCTTTAAATTACAAACAGCATGTGCCATCCTTAAACTTCAAACCATCGTCGGTTAATGTGATGTCGTAGTTTCCAACAAAAAAGGTATCATGCACGTTTACACCGTTTATGGTTTGCCTGGGCGTGTCGTTTATTTCCACTTTACGGTCAGTTATATAAATTTTCTTGCCCCCTACATAGAAAATTCCGCTCACTGCTACATATCCGTCTTCTGTGATTTTGGCATTGAAAACAATCTCACCACTTTCTCTTTTTGCTAACGTGAGACCGTTTCCTTTCTCAATTTCTCCCTGCACATCAAAATTTTCGTTGATTTGAGTAAACCTGTTCCTGTCAATTTTTGCTATGATTTCGGAATTCTCATCCAGGATCTCCGTTGTCAAAATCAGACTGCCATCACAGTTTTCCAGAGTAAATAAGTGCGTCCTGTCTCCAGTGTTTTTATCCGTCTGATATGACACTGTATATGCCTGGTCTGCGTACACGTTTGATCCCAAGATTAGCATGTAGTCTTCGTTAGTCATATGACTTTCACCTGTTACTTTTTACATATATTTACTGATACGATTATATAAAACGCTTCTTAATCAGCTTCTGTTGCTAAAAATTGAAGACTTTTGATAATAAAAGATATTCTTCCTTGATACTTTACAAACGTTTTCAGGGAATATTCCAGTGGACTGCGGCAGGAAGAATTATTTTAAGTTATTGAAAAGAGATTTAAAAATTACGACCCTATAGAAATCCATAATTTAAGCAAAAATAAGTTTATAATTTTTATCTGTATTGTATACTAACAGTTTAATTTGCATTTACTTATTTTAAGTGCTCCTTCTCTTTTGTGGCAGAAAGTGGAAGAGACACTTAATTTAAAATCTTTTTTATAAAACTCTATAACTAGGATTTCTACAAAACCTAAACATCGTTTATCAAGGCCGTATCATAGTCTAGAACCTATTTCTTACTTTTCCGTTCGGTAGGCATTGATTTTTCAGAAGTTAGTGTCAAACTTCTTTAAAATTTTCTTTGGGGGCACCGCACCTGGGGCATTTCCAGGATTTTGGGAGGTTTTGAAAAGGTGTATCCTGGGCTATGGATTGTGAGGAGTCCCCGCGATGTGGGTTGTAGAGGTATCCGCAGTTGCTGCATCTGTACATCGAATCACCTGTTTTAATGGACCTCAGTCAGTTTCGAAATTTTGTGCTGTTGCTTATCGTATTAAAGTTTCCTTACACTTCGCCAATACTTCATTTTATATTTCACTGACATTCCGTTAACATTCTATGGCGTTCCATAAACTTCCACTGACATTCCATAAACTTCCACTGA
>CAYSZA010000350.1:1469-2776 GCA_964435275.1 uncultured Methanosarcinales archaeon
ATTTCATGAAGATTTCACTTAAATGTCCTGTCCTTTTTTTCAGGTGCTTTTTCCTGTTTTCAGATCCAGCCCCGGAGCTGCATGGCTTCAACCACTCTGCCGACAGCAAGGGTATACGCAGCCTGCCTCATATCGACATTGTTTTTTGATGCGAAATTATAAACCGAATAATAGGCTTCTTTCATCTTTCTCTCCAGGCGGCTCTGAACTTCATCTTCCTCCCACTGGGTACTTGACTGGTTCTGTACCATCTCGAAGTAGGAGACAATGACTCCGCCTCCGTTGCAGAGAATATCGGGGATGATATGAACCCCCTTGGAACTAAGGATCGCTTCTCCTTCTACAGTTGTTGGGCCGTTAGCCATCTCGGCAAGAATCCTGGCTTTGACCCTGCCTGCGTTCTTTTCGGTTATTACGTTCTCAAGAGAGGCCGGGATCAGGATTTCGACATCCAGTTCCAGCAGCTCTTCATTGGTCAGATTCTCTGCTCCCGGGTAGTTTAATACTGAACCCGTTGAGTGCTTGTGGCCTGAAACATCTTCAGGGTCAAGCCCGTCGGGTGAGAAAATAGCACCTTTGCTGTCGCTCACAGCCACAACCTTACAGTTGAACAGTTTCCTTGCCAGGTAAGCAGCATGATATCCTACATTTCCGAAACCGTGAACGGCAACCTTTGAAACTTTCAGGCTTATTCCAAGTTTTTCTGCGGCTTCTCTAATAGTGTATAAACCGCCTCTTGCCGTGGCATCATACCTGCCTGCCGAGCCTCCAAGGCTTGTCGGCTTGCCCGTAATGGAACCAAACACGTTCTTGCCTGCGAGTTTCGAGTACTCGTCCATCATCCAGGCCATAACCTGCGGGTTTGTATAGACATCAGGAGCAGGGATATCTCTTTCCGGACCTATTATCTGGTAAATCCCACGGATGTACGCCCTGCTAAGACGTTCGATTTCCCGGTGCGAAAGTTCTTTTGGGTTGCATATAACCCCACCTTTTGCTCCTCCAAGAGGTAACTTGTGAAGGGCACATTTCCAGGTCATGAGGGCTGCAAGGGCTCTGGTGGTTTCCATAGTATCCTCCGGGTGGAAACGTACACCTCCTTTTGTAGGGCCCAGAGCTTCATTGTACTGAACCCGGAAGCCTTTAAAAACTTTTATAGAACCGTCATCCATGTGTATCGGCAGGGAGACATAGAGTTCCCTCATGGGCATCTCAAGGAACGCCTCCATATCAGGTGTCAGCTTGAGACCTGCAGCGCAGGTACACAAATGCTGCTTAACATCTTCAAGGAGCTTGGAACGAGAACC
>CAYSZA010000351.1:0-2760 GCA_964435275.1 uncultured Methanosarcinales archaeon
TTCATACTATTTTCCTGATCTGTAGCTCAATTGATTACTTAAAAAATCGAAATTGGGTCGTGTCCGTGAGTTATTGATCAATTCTGAAAAAGCGAGTACATCTTCAGCATCTGAGTAAAATAAAGAGAGGTTCTTATGTATATGGTTTTCAATAACTCACAGACACTACCCGAAATTGAAAGAGCAATTTTTGAGTTTTGGGATAGGCTCTTAATATGATTTCAGTATTGTTCCTACCGTTTGTATTTTATGCAGAGGCACGGTGGGAAGCCCCCTCCTTCGACAGACATCAGTCTGGCCGGAAGGGGTGGTTTACTCAGGATTAACCTACGAAAAGAAAATTTTCGAATTGCCATGGATCAGGATTGTGTTTCACGGCTGGATTTTCTTTGAAAAATATTTTGCGATTTTTAAGTGGTGTCCAGTCCGACGGTGTGGAAATAAATTTTCCAAGATACGGTCTGGCAATATCCAGGACAAAATCATGAGGCAAGTCCTCAGGTGTTTTAATACCTTCTCGCGGATTTTCAAGCATCCAGAGTACAGCAGCAACAATGCCTGCAGCTACCTGAAGAGTAGTAGCATTCTGACCGGGAGCAAGTGATCTGGCCTCTTCAATGCTCAATGAGCTCCCAGTCCACCAGGAATTGTAAGAATGGCCCATCAAGAGTGCCCCCATTATATCCTCGCCAGATATGATTTCATTTGTCATAATCCTGAGTCTGGATTGAAGCTCATAATTCCGGCCTCGCAATTCGCAAAGAGAGGAAAGTGTATCATTACAGGGCATATAAGCATAATGTACGGTAGGCCGATAGATCTCCTTTCCATCTTCCCAAACAGTTAACAGCTGTGAAAGGCCATATGCTTCGCCGTGACGGATCGCCATACCTACAATTTCTTCATCTGGTATCCACGATCTGACCCATTTATTAATACCCATCTGGGGTAAGAGAATCACATTTTTCGGTCCGTAGGGGGGTATATACGTTAGGGGCGGCAATTTGCTCTCATGCGTTCCCCAGGCTATTTCAACCGGAGCCGTTCCTTCTTCCCTCAATCCTTCAATGCTCCACGTTCCTACAAATTCATTAACTTCTTTTGATCGGTTGGCAATTTGAGTATCTCGCTCGCTGCAATGGATCACTTTTACTCCCAATTTCTTAGCCAGGCGGGCAAAATCCCTGTTTTTTGCAAGGAGGGCAATTTCCTGTTCATCCTCAGGAGAGACTTTCTTATCAGCGCAGGTGCGGGCGGCAATATCCAGCAAGCCTTGCTTTACGAAGTGAGTTATCAAGCCAGGATTTGCGCCATGGTCAATAACTGCAGTCGGCGCATCTTTCCAATCACGAGAAAGTTCAAGCAATCTCATTTGCCGTATATAAAGCGATTTCTCTAACAAACTTTGAGTTAAAAATCCCTCAGCAGGATCCCATACTTCAACCGAAGTGTTAACGTACAATACATTGTGATCATGGCACCACTTAATGATCTCATTGGCATCGATATTCCACGCTAGATCAATGAGCAAGCCTTCATTTTCCATATATTGTGACAGAACTTGATTCAAATTTTCCCGTGTAATTTTTTCACGGACAAACTTTAATCCTTGATTAGTATACTTTTTTAGAGCTTTTGATTTGTCTTCAAAATCAATTAAGGTAATGTTTTCCAGCGGAACATCGAGTTTATCCATTAAAAGGGGTAGAGTACATTGTGAAACTGAGCCATAACCAATAATGAGGATTTTATTGGAAAATCTTTTTTTCATAGGATTCGTAAACGCAAGACATGGATATAACTTTTCGCATATAACTTTTCGCAATAATGCGACCTGATTCCTCCGGACCTGATCGGAGGTCCATGTGGATAAAGATAATCATGTTGTATACTCTCTGAAAAATCGGGATAACTTTAGTTCCAGATCACAATACCTTGTTAAAACTTACTATTTTTATTCCAATTCAGATGATTCTTTACAGGCCGTTTAGGACTGCATCCCAAAATCTGGACCACGAGGTAAGAGACATTCTTAACAAAACAGATCGGCTGAATACATTAAAAAGTTAAGTTCCGGATAAAGAATAATAACATGAGTGATGGCGATAAATCATCATGAAAAGGAATAAATCACAAGCTAAAAATTTTGGTTTGAATATTAATGCAAATTAACCAATAGTGTCTCGAGAATTTAGTTCTGAGTCCTCATAATTAAGAGAGGGACTTTAAGAGAGGGACTACGGATGAGGTACTGTCTAAGTATTAATGCTCAGTAATTAAATTTCCATGATATTAGTGTGGCCATTTATCAATTTCCTACTTCTCAAAAGTGTTAGAAAAAGGCCTATAATATGAGCTCATCCTAAAAATAATATAATACTAAAATCATATATTTATTTTTATATCCTTCTCTGAAATAGATGACGTTCTACGTAAATCCATAGAACCTTATCTTCCTCCACAGAAATCACCTATAGGAAGACCACGTGCAAATATGAGGAAGTTAATTAGTGGTATTTTGTACGTTGTTAAGACAGGTTGTACTTGGAAAGATGTTCCTCGCTGCTATGGATCTAAGTCAACAGTTCATAGGTTTCATTTTACCTTTATGAACATGGAATTTATCAGGAAATCTTTAATGAGCTTTTAATAAAGGTTATGACTTGAAGAAAATAAATCTCTCTCATTGTTTTACTGATACAAAGGATATTCCGGCTAAAAAAGGGGGAATATCGGCTACGATGGTCACAAGAAAGTAAA
>CAYSZA010000352.1:0-2753 GCA_964435275.1 uncultured Methanosarcinales archaeon
TTCTCCAACAGTTGATACGGTTGTTAAAATAAGACATGCTGTCAGGAATAGGGTTTCCTGCTTCATTTTTAGCATCGTATCGCTCCGGGTTGGAATTATATTTTGAGTAAACTCAAAAACTCCAGGATAATCGCATACTCTTTCCCAGATATTTCTCAAAATTCCATATTACGTTACTCGTAATGTTTTTCCGAACTATCTAATTAGACCGAGTATATATCTAATATCTAATTATGCCGGGTCTATACAGTAATTCAAAGATTCTAATTACGTCTGCGTAATATTTTTGAATCTATCCAATTCAGTTCTCTGCGATTTATGTGGGGCGGACACGTTGCACACAGAGTCCCACTCTCCAATCACCTTATAGGGGCCAGTCACTGGAGATGAGGTTGGAAATTAGAAGTTTTAGCTTCTATCACTCAAAATCTGTTACTGACCATAGGATACTGATCCCTCTGGTCAATACCTCCGATTTCACTAAGTACGGCCTCTGGCCATGTCAACTCTTCTGAGAAGCTTTCATTTGTCTATTTTTAATTGCTAAGTTGACATCTAAGCTTTATGCAGGTTATATTATAAAATATTTTTGTATTTTTGTAGAAAAATTTAGAAAGTTTAGTCTTGTAGTAATAAAGAGTTGTTAAAGAACGACTAAATGTAATTGAGTATTTATACAATTAAACTTTAAGAATTCAAAATATGACAATAGAATGTTTTAAAAATCCAGGAAGAAAATATTTTTGCTCTCCTGATATGGGAACTTAGTAAAATTGTGAAGGTAATATATTAATCCACAACCAATAAGTGTTTTCGGAGGTTGCCTTCGAATTCAAATGTTATAATCAATTTGATAATGGGTAATATTAACATGCTTCAAATGAGCAGGTCTTAAAGAAACTGATTAACCTACGTTTTCTCATTAAAGGAAAAAACAAAAAGTTGACAAAAAGTAAATAAAAGAAAAAGGACAGTTCTCTGCCTCTTTTCTTTCCGAAACTCACTTGTGGGCAAAATAAGCCACAATTTCGTCTTCACTTACGTCGTCGATCCTGCAAAAACCGAAACGTTCGAACTGGACGATCCTGTCAAGTTCGGTTGCAATCCCATGCTCTCCGATTCCGTTGATATCGCCCTCGGGACCGCGTACTTTCACTTTTATTCCGTCAGGTGGAGCCCAGTGGATGATTTTTGCTTTTGCTTTTTTGAGGGCTTCAAGAGATACATTGGAGAGCTTTGCCTGAAGTGGGGAAAGCGAGGTGATTTCTATATTGCAGAAATCTTTTAAGCGGATGATAGAGCCTGCGTCCAGCTTTTCGACATCCTCCGTGCAGACAAGTACCTTATTTCCTACAGCAATTTCCCTGAATCCTCTTGAATGGTCCGTGGGGTGAAGAGGAAGCTTAGCAACTGTCGGCTCTGCATCTGTAATTTCCAGTTCTACGGGATCCCAGACAAAGAAATAGCGATTTGCAATAGGGTCCACAATTTTACGGTTTTCGGCGTAGAGGGACTCCATGCTTATACTTACATCAGTCATTCCTACCCCCATCTCGATCATGAATTTCTTGAGGGCTTCAGCCTTGATTCCACGGCGCCGGATTGCCCGGATTGTGGGAAGCCTCGGGTCGTCCCAGCCGCTATATTCCCCTGACTCGATAGCTTTTCTGAGGGAACTTGTGCTGAATTTTCCGAATTCGTGAATCTTTACCCTGCCCCAGTGGGTCGTTCTCGGGTACTTCCAGCCGAAGTATTTATAGATATATCCCTGCCGCTTTTCGCTGTCTATAAGGTCTTTGCCCCGGATAATATGAGTCATGCCCAGCTCGTGGTCTTCGATCGCCCCTGCAAAATCCAGAAGGGGCCAGACAACGTATCTGTCCCCGATTTCAGCGCGGGGGTGCGACATCTTTCTGATCCTGAAGGCTCCCCAGTCCCTCAAAGCGGGGTCCTTGTGTTCGATGTCGGTCTTAATCCTCAGTACTGCCTGCTGGTCTTCGTATTCCCCTGCAAGCATTTTCTCCCAGTGCATAAGATTTTCTTCAGGGCTAACATTCCTGTGCGGGCACGCTTGCTTTGCATCCTTTAACCGCTTGAAATCTTCCCCTTTACAGAAACAGACATAAGCTTTGCCCATCTCAATGAGTTTTCTTGCGTAATCGTAATAGAGAGGGAAATGATCAGAGGCATAGACCACCTGGTCAGGCACAACCCCGAGCCATTTGAAGTCATCGAGATACCAGTCATAAGCCTCAAGCATAGGCCGTTTTATATCAGGATCGGTATCATCGAAACGCAGGACGAATTTCCCTCTGTACATTTTCACGTATTCGGAATTGACTACCATACCTCTTGCACTGCCCAGGGTTGCAGGCCCGTTGGGATTCGGGGCAAAGCGCATTACAACCTTGCCCATTTCTGCTCCTTCCAGGGGCTTTAAGCCTTTATCAGGCTCTTTTTTTACACTCAGGGCTTCAATAAGTTCGGGGGCAATTTCCGAAAGCTTTGCCTCCCAGGTTTCAGGATTCCCTTTACTAATCTCAGCAACAATAGCTTCAAGAGCTTCCGAGACCGCCTTCGGGTCGGATCTGAGTTGAGGGCACTCCCCCATTACCTTGCCCATCACAGCTTTGGGCTGGGGAGCTTTCCCATATTTCACAGCATTTTGATAAGCGTATTTTTCAATTGTTTTAAGGTCTTCAGGACTTAAGGTCATAAGAGCTTCTCCAAAGTAAACCTGGATTGAATGATTA
>CAYSZA010000353.1:0-2748 GCA_964435275.1 uncultured Methanosarcinales archaeon
TTGAGCGAAAACTTAAACATAGAGGTTTCGACATACATTACAATTACAGAGAGCAGACCTGAATGCAGGTTCAGCTTCCTGAATTTTTGTCATTAAGTTTCTGAAACGGGGGGAGGACATGGGCTTGAACCTGCCTGAAAAAAAGAGTTCCTTTAAACATACAGGAGGATATATTTTCCGGTTTTTTTCCATGCTTCTACTCCTGACCATGGTCTGCACCGGGATAGATCTTACTTCCGCAGCAACAGCTGAGACAGTCCCTCTGGAGGAAGGACAGGGAAATGCCATTCTCACGGATTTTTTTTCGGACCATGAGCTTGCGGACGCTACAGTCCGGTTTGAGCAGCCTTTTGAAAATGCTTTTCTTGTTTTTACTTTGAGTTCTGAGAAAGAATTGCTGGAATCGAAAACCTTCCTCCTGGGTCCTGTAGAGAAAGGACAGGAAGTTACAAAAGTCCATTTCTGGGGGATTGAAGAAGATTTCGGAAAAGATAGGGACTCGTATATAGCACGGGTTTTTGTGAAAAATGGCAGCGAAAACCTTGCTTTCAGAGAACTTTCATTTTCCTACCGAAATCCTACCCTTTCAAAGCTTAAGCTTGTGGACTTTTCGGCGGATTCCGAGAAGGCTTCGATTTTAATGAGTCTTACCAGCCCCACTGATTTCGGGAGTATACAGTTGCCCGAACCCAGGGTGGTAGATTTTGACCTGAAGCTCCTCTCGGGCACGGAGATCGTGTATTCTGAAAAGCAGAAGAACATCCCTGTTACAAACACTTATTATAACGCAAGTTACTGGCCCTTCCTGCTTGAGAAAGATAAAAGCTACACTGCCCTCCTGAAGGTTCACTCCCACTCTCCTGACATTACCACAGCCTACAGATCGGATTTCAGGGCTGAAGAAAAGGTAGAGATTCTCGACCATGATATCGATGTGGATGAATATGGGGCAAGTGTCACTGTTATTGGAAAATCCCAGGTGCCTTTTGATGGCTTTGTAAGAGTTGTGCTGACGCCTGAGGACGGGGAAGTGCAGGTTTTTGAAGAGACCGCAGATATCCTGACCTCGGGAAAAGAAGACACGGTAGGAATAATCTGGCAGGGAGTCCCGAAGGGAGATTATAACGTGAAGATCTATGTGCTGAACCTCGAAGGAAAAGTCCTTGACAGCCATGAGACAGTTCTCAGAGTCTTTGAGCCCGTAGTCGAAGCAAGCCCTGCCGAAAAATCCCCTGCTTCTGGCTTTTTCGCCGCCCTCGGAATTTTTCTCTGCGCTGGAGCCCTATCCATGAGGAAAGGAAATAAAAGTTCCTGAAAATTTTGAAAGCTTTGAAATCTTTAAACTGTGTGAAATCCGAATGCAGGATCATCATGTTTGACCTCATCATCCGAAATATAATGAACAGGAAGGTCAGGAGCGGACTGACAGTCTGCGGGATTGCCCTTGGGATCTTTGCGGTCATCGTTATGGGTGCGATGTCCGAAAATTTTCACCAGACCTTTGAACGTTCCATGAGTGTGACCAGCGACAAAATCCGGGTCTTTGCCGAAAGCGGAGTCTTTGGAGGCGGACTCACGGACGATAAGGTGAGCGACGTACTCCGGGTCGCAGGGGTAAAAGATGCGTATGGAATTCTGATGACCACTTTTGACGAGGACAAACTGGGAATGACCGGAAAACAGATCCTCGGCATTCCCCCGGAGAAATCCAGTGTTGCCCTTTATCCAGTGGAGCTGAAGGCAGGCCGTTTCCTCAATCCGGGGGATTCTTATAGCGTTGTTGTCGGAAACAATATAAAAAGGGAATATGAACTCCAGATCGGCAGCAAATTTGAGATCCATGACAAGTATTTTACCGTTGTAGGAATCCTGGATTACACTGGCTCGATTTTTGATAACGCGGTAATAATACCCCTTGAAACTGCGCAGGAACTCTATGATGTTGGCAATTCGGTTTCCTACATCTTTGCAGTACCTGATGAGCGAGTGGACGCCGAATTACTCTCCAAACGCATAGAATTAAGCGTAAAAGGCACAAGCACCCTTTCTCCGGGCGAGCTTGAGGTGCAGGCAAGGCAGTCCTTTATGATTTTCAGCGTAATCACTATCAGCTCGGGACTTCTTGCAGCAATCATAGGCGGGCTCTGTGTGATGAATACCATGCTGATGTCCGTTGCCGAGAGGACACGTGAGTTCGGGATTCTAAAAGCCATTGGGGCCGAAACCAGGGATATTTTGCTCCTTACACTTGGAGAAGCTTCATGTATGGGCTTTTTCGGCGGAATCCTGGGAATTCTTGTAGGCACCGGTGCTGTTTATATTATGAATGCCTGGCTTGCAAACACAAGAATTGTACTTTTTCTGATAACTCCCAGGCTTCTTGTAATTGCAATGCTTTTTGCCTTATTGATAGGGGCTCTTTCAGGGCTTTATCCTGCTTACCGAGCTTCGAAAATGAGCCCGATGGAGGCTTTGAAGCATGCCTGAAACCGGAACTGAAGGGGAAGGAATTAAAACCCAGAACGACCCGGAAGAGAAAGAAAATAAAGGCAATTTAAGAAACGAACGCCAGAAGGTCATAATGCAGGTTGAAAACCTTTCCAAAACCTACGCCCAGGGAAAAATCCCTGTCCATGCCCTTCGCTGCGCCTGCATAACCGTAAGAAAGGGTGAATTGCTTGCAATAATGGGGCCTTCAGGTTCCGGAAAATCCACTCTTCTCGCCCTTATAGGCACACTTGAAAAAGC
>CAYSZA010000354.1:0-2728 GCA_964435275.1 uncultured Methanosarcinales archaeon
CAGGCAGGCAAATCCCTGCCCTCACAGAGATCGCATTTTGTCCCTGAGTCAACCTGCCTGTTAATTACCCCACGATTGTAATTCATGGAACTGGTCCAGCAGCCCATAGCAAGGATTAACTGATATAAAGAAATAAAACGGGGACATACCGTAGAACAGGTCCAGCAGTCTATGCAGCGTTCAGGGTTATGATTTACCGTGCTGGTTGTCTCATCCTGGCAAAGAGCCTTTGCAGGGCAAACCGAAACACAGGGAGCGTCTTCACAATGGCGGCAGGTAATGGGAAGAGAGATTCCAAGGGCAGGGATGTACTCCAGACAGATGCGTTTTTTCGGAGCCGGTTCTTCTCCTATAGCCAAAAAGAGGTTCTTGCTCTCGGAATGTGCTACAGCACAGGCAACTTCACAGGAGCGGCAGCCCAGGCAGCGTTCGGGCCGAATCATTACGTCTTTCATTATAAATCATCTCTCAGAGGCCCAGTGCCTTTCTTTTTCCGTCAATGTGCTCAAGCATCAGGTCTGCGGCTTTTAAGGGATCAGGCTCAACTGCGAAACATGCTCCGACTACGCTGCTTAAGCCTTCTGTCAGGAGGGACGTAACAGCCTGACTTCCAAGAACAGCAGGAATAGTACCGAGCACGGTAAATACGCCTGATGAAACCACATACGCTCCGATACTCACTGCTTTTTCACTCATCCACTCAGGGGCGGCTCCTGCTGCCGGGAGGTCGCTTATATCCACACCAAGGCGGTTTGCAATCGCGGCTGAAAGCACAAGGATACGGCTGATATCAACACAGGAACCCATGTGCAGGACAGGAGGTACGCCAAGGGCTTCACATACGGCTTTCAGCCCATCACCCGCGAGTTCGGAAGCTTCCGGCAAAAGCAGCCCTGCTTCGGCGCAGGCAATCGCATTGCAGCCGGTTGTGACAACAAGCACATTGTTTTTGATCAATTCTTTAACAAGGTTGACATGCCCGAAGTTGTGCTTTATTTTTACGTTATTGCAGCCGACAACAGCTCCTATTCCCCTAACTGCCCCGCTTTTTATTGCTTCAATAAGAGGGTCCGGGCTCCCGCCAAGTGCACTGAGAATTGCTTCGGCACTGAAGCCGACCATGCATTCCTGTTTTTCTTCGGGTATTGTGACCTTGTCCGGAACCCTGTTAGGGAAGTTTTCGACGGCTGCCCTCACAATTTCTTTTGCGGTTTCATAAGCTCTATCTTCATGGAATTCCATTCTTACAGTGTTGGGAAAATCAGCTTTTGGGGATGTGGATATGAACTTTGTGTGGTAGCAGCCCGTAAGTTCCCCAAGAGACGGCATTACACACTGTACATCCACAACCATAGCTTCCACCGCGCCTGTAATTACTGCAAGTTCTTGCTGGAGGAAAGTTCCTGCTATAGGAGTTCCGTGCCGCATCAGAGTCTCGTTTCCAGTACAGCAGATCCCGGCAACGTTGATCCCTTCTGCACCTTTTTCCTGTGCAAGCTTAAGGAGTTCGGGGTCTTCCGCAGCTTCAACAATCATTTCTGAGAGAATTGGTTCGTGACCGTGCACGATTACATTTACTTTATCGCTGGACAGTACGCCCAGATTAACAGTACTTTTTCTCGGCTGCGGGGTTCCGAAGAGTATGTCCTGGATATCGGTGGCGATCATCGAGCCTCCCCAGCCGTCCGAAAGCCCTGTGCGAAGTCCTTGCAACAGGATATGGACTGCGTTATTGTCTACACCCATATGAGTCCTGTGCATGCATTCCACGATTTCCCGGTCAATTCCTCTGGGCTCTATTCCAAGCTCGGCCCAGAGTTTGAGTCTTGATTCGGGAGCCCTTCTTGTACAAAGGAGATGTCCGTCCTGCTTTCCAAACTCCAGAAGCAGTACGTCGGCAAGTCTGGATGCTACTTCTTCCCTACTTACTCCCTCTGAAGAAATTCCATATTCCGATGCAAGGGATAACAGTTTTGCTTCGTCACTTATCCTGTAGCTTCCAGCCTCTCCTTCACTCATTTTCTTAAAGGTCAGCACTGCATCTCTTGCGTGATCGGAATGAGCTGCTGCACCTGCGGCAATCGTTCTCAAAAGATTTCTTGCAACTATGATATCGGCAGTGGCACCGCAAATCCCCCTGTCAGCTCCTTCCCCAAAAGGATCTATCCTGCAGGGGCCCATATTGCAATTCCGGCAGCAGATTCCTAGCTGTCCGAAACTGCACTGAGGTAGTTGCTTCTCATACCTGTCCCAGGCAGTCTCACTGCCTTCTTTCTCCGCTTTCTGGAGCATGGTCCGGGTTGCAGGGTCAATGCTCTTCTCATATATTTCCTGTTTCATCTAATATCCCACAGTTTTTATTTATGTTTCTTGAACAATCCGAGTTTAGGCTCCGTTTTTCCAGATCTGAACAAGAATTTTCAATTTGTTAATGAATATTTAAGCCTCTATTCCTGAAGTAAAAACCCGGTTGACTTTTCATTTCCTGATATTGAGCTCTCGATTTCCTGATATTGAACTCTGTATGATCTAAAAGCCGGCTAATCTAAAAAAATCCTTCAGAATTATCAAATGTTATTGTTTTATAAATTTTTTGAAAAAACTGCATTTTAATTAGCGTGAAGTAATATCGTCAATAGAGGTGGTAAAAGCTCAAAACCATAAGTGTCTGTAAATACAAACCGTAAGTATCTGTAAATACAAACCGTAAGAGTCTGTAAATACAAAC
>CAYSZA010000355.1:0-2722 GCA_964435275.1 uncultured Methanosarcinales archaeon
TTGAAAGTTTATGTCGGAGGGCAGTAAGTATGATTTACAAAAACATAGTCTGTCCGGTTTGTGGGGCAGCCTGTGATGACATCCAGGTTGAATTCGGGGACGGAAAGATTGAAGCTAAAAACGCATGTAAGATGGGGAATGCCAAGTTTCAGGAAGTTGTAAGTTCCCACAGGCTCAGGCAACCCCTTGTGAAAACTGAGGGGAAATTGACTTCTGCGGCCTGGGACGAAGCTCTTGAAAAAGCTGCCGATATCCTTGTTTCGGCGAAGCGCCCTCTGCTTTTCATGGGTAGTGAAACCTCATGTGAAGCGCATGAGATCGGGCTCAAAATAGGGGAATACCTTGGTGCTATTGTTGACTCCAATGCTACCGTCTGCCACGGGCCTACAGCTATGGGAATCCAGGAATCCGGAAAAGTAGGTTCAACCGAAGGGCAAAAGAAAAACAGGGGAGACCTCATAGTTTACTGGGGAACAAATCCTCTTGAATCTATGCCCAGGCAGATGTCAAGGTACGGGGTTTTTCCGAGAGGTTACTGGACCAAACGCGGGCGTTTTGACAGGATAGTTATTACTGTTGACCCAAGAAAAACTCCAACCGCTGAAGCTTCCGATCTGCATATACAGCTTAAACCCAATTCGGATTACGAACTGATCAGTGCACTTCTTACCTTACTTCACGGAAAAACTCCTCATCCTTCAGTAGAGGAGATCACGGGAATCCCTATCGCTGTCATGGAGGAAATGCTTGATATGATGAAGAACTGCAACTTCGGTGCAATCTCAGTTGGGCTAGGGCTTTCCTCATCCATTGGAAAGCATAGAAACGCCGAAATTGCAATGAACCTCGTAAAGGAGCTGAACAATTATACCAAGTTCACCCTTGGGGCTCTTCGCGGCCACTGTAATGTTGCAGGCTTCAACCAGGTTGCTTCTTATATGTACGGCTATCCTTTCGGGCTTGACTTCACACGCGGATACCCGCGTTACAACCCGGGAGAATTCACAACCGTGGACGTGCTGCGAGAAAAAGATGTGGATGCAGCCCTTGTTATGTGTGCTGACCTTGTCTGCCATATCCCTGCGGACTGCGCCTCTTATCTTGCTAAAATCCCCATGGTCTGCCTGGACATTGCTCCCTGCCCTACCACAGCTGCCTCGGATGTTGTGCTTCCGGGGGTTATTGATGCGATGGAATGCGACGGGACATTCTACAGGTTAGATGATGTAGCTGTACATTTTGAACCTTTTACGGGCTCTCCTTTCGAGTTCACAAAGAGCAACGAGGACACCCTGAAGCAGCTTTTTGAGAAGATAAAAGCAAGGAAGTAAATTATTCACTGTCTTTCTTTCTGCATATAAGCTGAAGGAAAAACAATGTTTAAGGGAGGGAGTAGTTTCTCTCTCACTCTTTTTCTCAAACTCATTTTCTCGAGAGTTTAAGGTGGCGATTTAATTGTTTTGGTCTTTTTTTAAGACTTTTATCTTGAGGTTCTCCCTCGTTAAGTCTGATCCATTATTGCATGGTACTTGTATTCGTAATACATTGATTGTACAAAAGCAGTTTCAAAGCCGTATTTATCTGCTATCTTTCTAATTTTATTGGGATCATGGGCAAACCCGACAATATCTCTTGGACGATTGTTCAAGCTGGCTGATAATAGAACCTTAAACTCAAAACCGATTTTACGTAAAATTTTCCAGAGGTCTGCATCGTGTGAGAACAGCCCTATTTTCCATAATGGGTATAAGCGGGGATCCAATATGTCGAACAACACTATTTTACCCCCTTTGTTAAGGTAACTTGATGCATTAAAGATAAAGCTATCAATTTCTTGCAATGTCAAATACTGGATTACACCGGCTGCGGTTATTCGATCAAAGGAGCATTCTAGTTTGTCCCAGACAGTTTTGTCATCAGCCTGAATTAAAGATATATTCTCACATTTTCTTTCCCTGACTTTTTTGCTTGCTTCGTCAAGCATGGATGCGGAAAAATCAACTCCTACCATCCTTTCATATTTCGGCGCGTAGTAAACCAGAAGTTCACCTGCACCGCATCCAAAGTCAAGCAGTGTTTTGCCCCCATCCAGATGGAATAGTTTTTCCTTAGCTTCCATGGAAAGAAATTCCTCAGCTGAAGATCTGTGGCCACCGTCTCTTCTACCTGCGAAAAACTCTATCCAGAAATCCTTTTTATTAGATAGTTTTTTTTCATTATCCCCAAACATACTATTTATACTCCCAAATCTCCCTTTTTATAAATCTCCCTCTATAATATCCCCAAAATGATTTATTATTTAGAGGCTTATAAAGTATTCTGTGGTTTAAATAGAATCTTATTGCTTTCCTGTTAAGCACAATATTTTAATTATTTAACTCTTATTTAAACGGCTAATAACTCTAACTTTTATTTTTAGTGTTTCACATTTTTTTTCGTACTCAATCTATATTAGTAAAAATATAGCCTCCTCTTTATTTCTTCATTCCGAAAAGGCTTGAAATTCCTTTCTTTAATTCCGCAGTTTACAGTTATCCGCACTATTTATGACCTAAATCTGAATTTAGGCAAAAATAAGATGTGCATTTTTCGGAAAAATCGTTATTTACCTTAATAAATGGAGAAAAGAGAAATAATCTTCAGTTTGATGGTGAATTTAAGAGAACCATAGTTAAACTTAGATTACAGAATTATATTATTATTTCAAAGTCCCGACAACAGG
>CAYSZA010000356.1:0-2718 GCA_964435275.1 uncultured Methanosarcinales archaeon
GTTGCGGCTCAACTGTTGCGCTCAAGAGAGCTTACTTATGACAAAAGATATCATTTTTATTTCTGGAAGGAGCTAATTTATGAATAAGCAGTAATATTTTCGCTCGCTCAAGTGGACGAGTTTAAATAGTTATATTCTTTCTGTGTTTTCTGCTTTTTTGTGGTTGTTTTGTTTGGATTGAATTTTCCGTGTCCGTCATAGTCATGGAATATTGAGCTGGTTGTCAGATATGTACATTTCTATTTCGAACCATATAGTTTCATACAATTTTTATAATTCCAGGTTGGGGGGAGTAGAGTTCTCCTGTTTCGAGAAGGGTTTTGAGGATTGTTTCGAATTTTTCCTGGGGTATTCCTTTTTCGAGGGCTTTCTGTCGGAGCTCTTCTTTTTCTATTTTCCCATCTACAGTTTTCAGAATTTCGAGAAGAGTTGATTTCGGGTCTTTTCTGGTGGGAAGGCTTCTGGATGGGCTTTTTCCCGGAAGCTTAAATGATTTTACCGGGTGTTCGGTTCCAGAGTCACGGTATTCAGAGTCTGTAGAGGGAGAGGGCAGAGAAAAAATTTCTTTTCCTTTTCCGGAGATTTCGGCTTGCAGGCGGGTGCGGAAGAGCACTGCATCTTCGAGTTCTTCGGAGGAATGGAATATCTTCAGTTTCCGGGTTTGCAGGAGGGCTCCGCAATGCTGGCATTTCAGTGTCTTTTTCCCGGTTTCTGTGATCTGGGCATGCTGTCGACATTTCGGACATACAATTACTGCATAGCGGAAACTTCTGCGCTTTTCTCCAGACTCCAGTGCAAATCACCTTCCGTATCTTCTCTGCCTTTTCTGGAAATCCCTTATTAATCTCAGCAGGTCGAGCCTTCGCACGTCTTTCCAGTTGACATCTGTAAAATATAGTTCCGAATAGACGGACTGCCACACAAGAAAGTCCGAAAGCTTCTGTCCTCCCGAACGGATCATGATATCAGGCTCGTGATTGACAAGGAGGTGAGATTCGAGCATTTTTTCGTCAATGTCCTCAGGCCTGACAGTTCCTGCCTTAACCTCGCCAAGGATATTCAATACTGCTCTGGTAATCTCATTCCTTCCCCCGAACCCCAGCGACACATAGACAAAGAAATCTTTTCCAGGAACAGAGCTGTTTATTTCTCCGTCAACTCCATGAATTCTATAACCCGTGCCGGCAGGAAGGTCAGAGAAACTCTCTTCCAGTCTGGTCCTGAGCGTTGATGCAATTTCAGCTTTTAAAGACGGATCCGTTTTCAGAATGTCAACATAGACGCTCACAAGTTCAACCTTGAGCCTTCTAAAGATGCTAAGTGCGGATAGGAGCCTTTCCATTCCTTTAGAGTCAAAAAGGTCAGTTTCCTTGAGTATGATTGCTACATGCATGGGAGTGTTTGAGGGTGCCCTGGCTATCTGCCAGGCAAGGAATCTCTCATAGAACGGATAGGCGAAAGAAAGTAAATCCATCTGGAAAATATCCTCCCTGACAAGCTAAAACAATCCACTATTTCATCTTTTCCGTTGTTCACACCAGGTTAAGGTTTTTTCCAGATAACAGATTTTTCAGTCTGTTTATTTTGCAGTGGATACGATCTTGATTACATCCCCGTTTTTCAGTTCATGCTTTTCCCCAAGCCTGAGCCTTGTCCTTGCATCTACCGCATACAAAAATCTGTCCCCTATCTCGGTATGGATCTGGTAAGCAAGATCATGGCATGTAGAACCCCTTTTCATAAGATAGGCGTCAGGGAGCATATTACCGGTTTTATCTGACCATTTTCCTTCGTCTTCTACGGGATATACAACAACAAGGTCCAGAAGCTCGAAAACAGTCCTGTTTATGCATTCCTGAACCCCTGTACTGCCAAGCCTTTCAATTACCTTGTGAATAGCTTCGAGCCCTTTTTTCTGCGCTTTTGTAAGTTCTCCGCCAAGTATTTCGAACGTCTTATCTCCGGGGCTGTACCTGATAAGTCCATTTTTTGCTGCAGACTTAAGTGCCAGTTCGGCTGCTGCACTTACAGGCACCACTATTCTGTCAAGATCTTTAAGCCTGTCCAGGTTTTCTCTTGGAGCAATATCGGCCTTGTTTGCAGCGATGAGCATCGGTTTGCTGATCTCTCTCATTGCATCGCAGAGCCGGATCATATCTTCTTCGCTCCATTTGACATGGTCCATCCTTGCAAGCCCTGTTTCCATCAAAGCAGCGTTTACATGAGATTCTCTTATTCCTGCTCCTGCAAGCTGTTCTGCAATTACAACTTCGAGCTTGAGCCCTTCGGCCTGGATCTTTCTGGCAAGTTTAAGCCAGTTTCTCTCCAGAATGCCGTAAAGCCACATTGTAATCTCCCTGTTCAGAAAGGCTACATCTTGAAGTGGGTCGTGGTCTCCTATATCCAAAGGGTTGCCCTCGGCGTCAGTCCCGCCTGAGGCATCTACTACATGAATAATTGCCTGAGCCTGCCTCAGTTCATCCAGAAAAGTATTTCCAAGTCCCCTCCCTTTGTATGCATCAGGCACAAGTCCGGCAACGTCGATTATATCAATCGGGACGAGCCTTATCCCGTCAATACATTTTCCACATCTCTTTTCCTTCTCTTTGCAGGGGCATTCGACCCGCACATAAGTAACACCGTGATTAGCATTGATAGTTGTGAAAGGATAATTTGCAATTTCAACATCTGCAAGTGTAGCAGCTTTGAAAAAAGTGG
>CAYSZA010000357.1:0-2666 GCA_964435275.1 uncultured Methanosarcinales archaeon
TTTCTCTTTTTCTCCTATTCTCTTTTCATAGTCTTATTTGGCTGACTTCTGTTCAAATCCGTTTCCCGTTTATCCCGTCAAATTTTACACTAATTCTTATTCACTTCCAGATTTTATTTTGTTTATCAGGCTCCCTGGATTTCCTTTTCACCGTATCCTCCACCGCCTGGAGTTTCGATCACAAAGAGCTCGCCTGATTTCAACTCAACTTCGGCCTGCCCTCCAATTTCGAGAACGCTGCCATCCCTGCGGATAAGCGCGTTTCTTCCGCACTTTCCAGGCTTTCCGCCTTTTAGCCCGAAAGGCGGGAGTTTCCTGTGGCTTGAGAGAATGGCAGCATTCATATCTTTCAGGAACCTGAGCTTCCGAACAACTCCGTTTCCACCACTGAATTTACCCTCTCCGCCACTTCCTTTCCGGATGGAAAATTCCTCAAGTAAAACGGGAAACCTCGTCTCAAGAATCTCAGGATCGGTAATTCTTGAGTTGGTCATATGACTGTGGACAGCGTCCGTTCCTGAAAATCCTGGACCTGCTCCCGTACCTCCGCAAACGGTTTCATAATACTGGAAATCGGCATTTCCAAAGGTGAAATTGTTCATTGTGCCCTGGGAAGCTGCCAGCGTTCCAAGAGCTCCGAAAAGGGCGTCAACGATATACTGAGAAGTTTCAACATTCCCTGCAACAACCGCAGCAGGAGGCTCGGGCCTGAGCAGGGAGCCCTCAGGGATAATAATCTCAAGCGGTCTCAGGCAGCCTGCGTTCAGGGGGATATCGCTCTTTACAAGAGTCCTGAAAGCATAGAGCACAGCAGCTATACAAACCGAAGCGGGGGCATTGAAGTTATTCGGAAGCTGTGAGGAGGTACCTGTAAAATCGATTCTTGCACCCCGGTTTTTGCGGTCAATAGTAACCTTCACCTTGACTGCGTTCCCGTCATCGAGGGCATAGGTGAATTCTCCGTTTGCAAGCCTGTCAATAACTCTTCTGACCTCTTCCTCGGCATTATCCTGCACATGACCCATATAAGCTTCAACCGTCTCTAGGGAAAATTCATCGACCATTCTGCGCAGTTCGGAAAGCCCTTTTTCATTTGCTGCAACCTGTGCGCGGATATCAGCAAGATTCTGGTCAGGATTTCTTGCAGGATATTTTCCCGAACCCAGCCACATTTTCAATCTTTCCTCACAGAAGCGGCCCTGCTTGACGATTTTCATACCTTCACTCAGAACCCCTTCTTCCGCAATGCTCCTGCTGCCCGGAGGCACGGAACCGGGACTGATCCCTCCGACATCGGCATGGTGACCTCTGGAAGCCAGGTAGAACACAATTTCCCCGGACCTTCCAAACATCGGGGTAACTATCGTGATATCAGGGAGATGAGTACCTCCGTGGTACGGGGAATTGATTAAGTATACGTCCTCTGCCTTCATGTCCTTTAATTGCGTCCGGATAAGGGATTTTACGCATTCTCCCATTGAACCCAGATGCACAGGAATATGAGGGGCGTTAGCTATCAGATTTCCTTCCCTATCGAAAATAGCACAGGAGAAATCCAGCCTTTCCTTAATGTTTACCGAATGTGCCGTATTCTGCAGGGTGAAACCCATCTGCTCGGCAACTGACATAAACCTGTTATTGAAAATTTCAAGCATTACAGGATCGACATCAGTTCCTATAGCCAAACGAACCGGAAGCGGAATCTTCCTTCTAAGGAAAAGATGGTCGTGTTCAGTAATCGTTCCTTCCCAGCCTGGTTCGAGGATAATCGTCGTATTTTTCTCGATGAGCACTGCAGGCCCGCTTATGCAGGTTCCGGGCCTGAGCTCGTCCCTCTGGAAAACAGGGGTCACATGAAATTCCCCATTGCTGTACATCCTGACATTAGCGACAGGAGAGAAAACAGGATTTTCTTCTGTCTCCAGCACAGGGTCCAGCACCCTTTCATTAATTCCGATAGTTTCCACGGAAACAGCTTCAACAATCAGGGCTTTATCTTCCATTACAAACCCGAAGCGCTTTCTGTGGGCCTCCTCAAAGCCCTTCCTGAGAGTATCTTTATCAGCAAAATCGATAACAAGCTGCGTATCAGAGCCTGCATATCGCATATGCACCTTATAGAGCACTGAAATTTTATCTTCCTGCACCCCCTGTTCGCGCATGAGCAGGCGGCCTTCGCTCTCAAGTCCGGAGAATACTGTTTTCAGGTACTCTATCAATGTATCTGAGAGTTCGCTGCCGATATACCGCTCTTTTATCAGTCTCTGGTCTGCAAGTCCCATGCCATAAGCCGAAAGCACGCCTGCATACGGATGAATGAAAATGCTTTTGATTCCGAGACTGTCTGCAACCCTGCAGGCGTGCTGGGCGGCAGCTCCTCCAAAGCAGCAGAGGGTATATTCTTTTATATTGTATCCTCTCTGGACCGAGATTTTCTTGATGGCATTGGCCATATTCTCAACCGCGACAGAAAGGAAACCCTCGGCTACCTGTTCAGGCGACCAGATATTGCCTTCGTTTTTGCCTTCCTCTGAAACCTTTTCAGCAAGCTCTGCGAATTTCCTGTGCACAAGCCCGGAGTCAAGGGGCTGGCTGGCATCAGGCCCAAAAATCGCCGGGAAAAACTCAGGCTGCAGCTTTCCAAGCATGACATTGCAGTCAGTAAC
>CAYSZA010000358.1:0-2652 GCA_964435275.1 uncultured Methanosarcinales archaeon
GGAATCTCCCGGTTGTTTTTGGAAACGCATAGCCGAATGCCGTCACTGCAAGAGTTCTCAGGAACCATTTCCTTCACTGATGGGTGGCAGGAGATCTTTGCAGGAACAGAAGGGAGCTTACGTGCCTCACTCGCATAAATATTCTGTTTTATTATTTTTTCTTCGATAGTTGCCCAATTCAGTGTTGCCTTTTAGGTTTTTTACCATTCTTATCGATTTTTTCTGTTTTCAGGGATTTTATTTTGGAGGCAGGCCCAGCCATGCAAAAATTCAGTAACAGCCACTGTAAATAATCTTTATGATTTCTGTTGATCACGGTTTCCTCAAGGTATTTATCCAGAATTTCACTGTTGTTAACAGCCAGTTTGAAAGTGACTTCCGGAAAACGATGCATTACTCGCTCCAGCTTGAGGGAACTGGCAAGGAAGTTCCCGAACTCCCGCCTGCATTTCGAATCATATTTCTTAAGGTTGTTTAATTTCCGGTTATACATCACAATATCGGAAACAACCTCGGCAGCAAGCTGTCCTGATCGAATGGCATAGGCTATGCCCTCCCCGGAGAAAGCGTCTACAAATCCAGCGGCATCGCCGCTAAGAAGAAGTCTCGAACTTACTGTTTCTCTTTTTATGCCCCCCCGCGGGAGAATGTGTGAAAGGATAGGATAGTTGCAGGGAAAACCATTTTCTTGCAGGAAATCAAGCATTACCTTCTTTGGATGTTTAAGGCGACCGGCTATTCCCACAATACCTACAGAATAGTATCCCGCATGAGGGAAAACCCAGCCATATCCCCCATGTGTGATCCCAAAATAAAAATCCACAGTATCTTGAAGCCGACCCTTTATTACTTCATCCCCATCAGGTATTTCTGACACAAGACCCAGACTGTACTCTGTTTTCAGGTCTTTTGATCTTACTTTATATTTAAGGGTCCCACCTGAGCCTTCGGCAATAAGAACAAATTTGGCAAGATAGGTGTTATCCGTTGTTCGGACTTCAACGCAATCTTCTTTTTCAGCACAGTCCAGGACTCTTTCGTCAGTATGAACCTCGGTTCCCGTTTCTCGGGTTTTTTCAAGCAGATAATTGTCAAAAGTTTTTCTGGAGATTAGAAAGGCCAGGGTACGTTCCTTCTCACCCTCTACAAAGCGGTCCCTAAAATGAACCCTTACCTTTGAGATATTTCTCTCAATCATAACTTCAGGGATTTCGAAGTCCAGAAAAGATACGGCATGAGAAGAAAGAGCTCCTCCACAGGGCTTATTCCTTGGGAATTTTTCTTTCTCAATCAGCAATGTACTCAGGCCAAGCTGTCCTGCTCTTCTTCCGGCCGATGATCCTGAAGGTCCTCCCCCAATTATAATCAGATCGTACATGCTAAGACACCTGCTTGCGGAATAAGGGCAAATATACACAGACAGGATTACCTGCTCTAAATAGATTAGGCTGGAGCGATAAAAAGATAGAGGAAAGAAAAAGAATGCCTGAAAAAACTTTTAAAAAGTTCTTATTATAGTCCCTAAAGTAAATGTTTGCACTTACTTTGTAACCACAGAATACAGAAAGAACAAAAGAATTGTGCCCCTATTTCCTTTATTCCATATTTTCCGTGCTTTCCATGGTTAACCTTTCAATTGAAATTGTTGAAAAAATTTTGGTCCTTGACTATAGTTCTATCACCTGAGTTTGAAATTCATGAGGGTCCAGATCAGGTAACTCTTATAATCGATTGTGAAATCCATAACCTCAAGATATTTATCAAGCATTTTATCACTTGATGTGAAGATCTTAAATGTCCGGTCAGGGAAATGGTGCATTATCCTTGAAAACACAAGCGAGTACTTGAGATGAGTCCCGAACTCGGCCCGGCAGAGAGCCTCATATTTGCTCAGGTCTTTAAGGTTTTTTCCTTGCAGACAAATCCCTGCAATTGCCTCAGCCGCAAACTGCCCTGAACTAATTGCATAGGCAAGTCCCTCACCTGAAAAAGCATCTACAAACCCAGCAGCATCTCCGCTTAGAAGGACCCTTGATCCCATAACTTTTCGCTTAAGCCCTCCCCAGGGGATCTTATGCCCGTGAAGTTTATACTCTCCAGAAAAGCCATTTTTCTTCAGGAACTCAAGCATGGATTCCTTCGGATGCGGAAAATCTCTGATAACTCCACCGATCCCAACAGAATAATATGTTCTGTGAGGGAAGATCCAGCCGTATCCGCTACCTGCAACCCCAAAATGCATTTCCACCGCTCTTCCCAAGCGCTCTTCAATTTCTCTTTCTTCAGCAGGGATCTCAGTAACAAGGCAGATTCCACATTCTTCTTTATTATCAGCGGGCCGTACACAGGTTTTGATAAGTCCCTGAGCGCCTTCTGCAATTATAGCAAATTTTGCCCGGTATGTCCCCTGTCCGGTATCTACTTCAATATAATCGGGCATTTCCCTGCAGCAAAGAGCTTTTTCTCCGGTATGGACTTCAATTCCCATCTCTTTTGCCTTTTCAAGAAGGAAATTGTCAAACTTATTTCTTGAGACAAGTGCAGACACCCGGTGATCTTTGTGCGCCTCAATTGATTGATTCTTAAAAATGACCTTTGCCCCTGTAACTTCCCACTCAATAATATCTTTAGGAAGTTCGAAATCGAGGTAAG
>CAYSZA010000359.1:0-2631 GCA_964435275.1 uncultured Methanosarcinales archaeon
ATCTTTATATCTCCCCGAAAGCAGGAGATATCTTCGTTTTTTCAGATTCTGCCAGCTATTCTCCCCCATGACCCAATATGGATTTTTCTATTATGTGCACGTTTCAAAACTGCTTCTGACAAGACTAAATATATTTTGAAGCAGGTTCATCGAGAATTATCCCCAAGCTTATAGACGTTTACAGCTACTGACCACAATAAAATAAGTATATATTATAAATAAATATTTCGTTTATTATTTATTCTATTTAAATAAAACCATAAAAAGGTGTAGTGACCACATAAGCATGGCTTGCAATTGAACAACGCTGTAGCCTGCTTATACAGGACTTCTCGTTTCTATCAATGCCAGTAAACAGATTTAAGCTAACATGACAATAGGAAGGTTTATGGCTCAAAGCCATATTCTGCCGATTAAGCTGAGAGATCTTTAAACCAGAAGAAATTCTTTTAAAATTAACTCGAAACAGATCAGTAAGAAGATTACTAAAGAAGGTATTTTATACAAAATTCTCTACTCCAGTAACAACTTTGGTTTCATGCCTGAGATTAAAACCTTCTCATTTTGGTATCAAGGCTCTTTATTTCTTACCTTAAGCACGAGTATCTATTTCCATTGTAACCGTCAATGTATCCTCTTTTAAAGCCTTGGTTGTAACTATCTTTATAGTCTTTGGTCCATCTATCGTCATTGGAAGGGGAAGGAATTTTCGAGAGGGTATCTCGGCTGCCGTATTGATTACAGTCTTTCTGACCCTGTTTTTTGCCCTCTGTGTAGCCTTTTTCGTACCCATTCCTGTGTCCATCGTTGTTCTTGCTGTTACCGGCTGAGCTTGCCGACGCAGCTGTTACTGACAACAAAAAACAAAGCATCAGCAAAATAGTGAAAGTCTTTTTTATTCTATGAGATTTTCTATTTCTCATAAGTTACACTCCCAGTTTGTTTAATTAAATGAAAAAGTGGCTATAAATTGATAATAAGACCCGCCAGAAATCTTTGATTTTCAGGTTTTCTTTTTAAAATCTATAATTTTACTACGGTAAGGAATTCAAACTTTAAATTCAATAACTTGAATAACTCAGCACTTAAACTCACTAAATTAAGATCTTAATGTGCCTGCAGCTTCTGCTCAATTTATCATCTTTAAGAAATTGCTTAACTTTTTTGCAGGCTACTCATTCTATTTATAGTCCTAATATTGATCGGATTAAATATAAATATACTTATAATAAAAATGGCTTAAGCTAACTATTTTAATAAAAACAAGCATTTAAAAAATTTTAATCTAAAATTAAACCGCAAATAACTTGCTAAATCCCAGTGAAGCTCTTGAATAATCCTATTTTACCGCAATTAGACAGAATGATGATTTATTTCGGGTTTTCCATGGTTGAAGACTATTTCCCGGTTTAAATAACCCTGATAAAAAGGTAAAACTATTTTGTAAACGATAAGGTATTTTTTGAAAGATAAACTGTTTTTTGAAAGATACACCGTTATTTAAATATTTAACCGAAAAGTAAAGAAGGATTTAAGGGTAAAAATGAGAGAAAAAGAGGTAAAAGGATCAGGAAGCCTTTCTAATTCAAATTAAGGCGTCTTCAGGCGTCAGGTCTTTCCAGTTTTTCCAGTATATCCGCCGGTTTATGCGGTTTTTGAGCTTGCTCCCTGAGTTGCTTTTCGGACGATGGAAGCCTGAAAGCCTCAATATCCCAGTTTGCCCTCTTTGCTCCTGCCTGATACACGCTCTCAAGAAAATCCAGAATCGCCTTTTCCGGCGAGTCTGCTGCATTCCGGACATCTTCATACCTTAGAAGCGCAAGCCCGGCCTGATGGCTCCAGAAAGCTTCCTTCGGGCTTAGCGGCTCATTCATGAAACCCGCAGGCTGTGGGTGCATATACGCATAAAAGGCCGGTTCCCTTATGTTCTGGTCTCCTGCCCAGAACCCGAAGCTGATCATTTCGTGAGAGGAAGCTTCAAGTTCGACTGGGTTTGCTCCTTCCCTTACAGGGACAGGCCTGCCTGAAAACAGAGTAAGGGCCAGATCGGCGTGGTGCCAGAAAAATTGCACAGGAGAGCTTTTTCCTGTAAACCAGCCCCTGAAAACCTGAAAGATGGATGAGACCTGCACAAGGATCCTCCAGAACCGGTTCACATATTCTTCGTTATATGTCGCATGCTGGTAATCGGATGTAAACGGCTCAGTACTCACTCCTGGCATATCATACGGCACCGGCCTGATGCCCGCCACGATCCCAAGTTCACCCAGGCTTGAAAATACCCTGTCATAGAAACCGGCAACTGACAGCCCCTTTAAAGGCACGGTTTTCGAGTCCCCTTCGCTGGTCTCGATTTTTAAAATATGTTCTGTGTCCCGAAAATTAAACTCCATCTCGAAAGTCATGTCCTCGTAAGGGATAGGTCCCGTAGTGAGCCCACGTACGGAAACATAAAACGGAACATGCCACCAATGGTTCATTTTCGGAAACAGTGCAAGTTTGACCTTTCCTACGATTTGCAGGAACAGGTGCAACGTATTCTTCGTATCTTCCCATTCTTCAAGCGGCAAAGGCGGAAACTGAACATCCCGTGTAAAGCTAGTATTTACCATAATTACCCCCTCTGGAAAA
>CAYSZA010000360.1:0-2599 GCA_964435275.1 uncultured Methanosarcinales archaeon
TAACTATTACATCCGGTTTTGCAACTCCAAGGAGTTCGGTATTGACCTGGAAAATGGCAAAGTCCTTAAGGCGTTTCTCCTGTTCAGCTTCGTCGCCCATTGAGACCCATACATCCGTATAAATGATATCAGCATCTTTTGCGGCGACTTTCGGGTCGTCTGTGATCGTAAACTTGCCTCCCAGGGCTTTTGCCTTTTCAAGGAACTCGGCTTTTGGTTCGTATCCTTTCGGGCAGGCGATAGCAAATTCCATTCCCATAATAGCCGAGCCGAGCAGGGCTGAATTGCAGACGTTGTTTCCGTCTCCCACCCAGGCGAATTTCAGGCCTTCGAATTTCTTTTTGTACTCCATTATGGTCATGAAATCGCCCAGGATCTGGCAGGGGTGCTCCCGGTCGGAAAGTGCATTGATCACGGGTATGGTTGAGTATTCGGATAATTTCTTTACAGTCTCGTGGCTCATGACTCGGGCCATGAGCCCGTGGAGGTAGCCCGAGAGGGTTCTGGCAGTATCCTCAATAGTTTCGCCTCTTCCTACCTGAATATCCCTGGAGTTCAGGTAAAGGGCATGTCCTCCGAAATCAGTCATTGCGACCTCAAAAGATACCCTGGTTCTTGTGGAAGATTTCTCGAAAATCATTCCGAGGCTTTTGTTCTTCAGAAACTCTGTGGATTCTCCTGCCTTACGTTTTTCTTTCAGGTCTGCGGCCGATTCGAGGAGCTCATAGATCTCCTCTCTGGACAGGTCAGTTATCGAAAGTACATCCTTCTTCATCGCTTCAACCCCGACTTTATTCTAGCTAAATCTACTCCATTCTATCTGAATTTGCTTCATTCTGGCTGAACTTAAACTTTATATTACTACATAGTACTTATTTGCACGCCGTATTTCTGCAGGACTTTTCAGGCAGTCAGTCTTTTTTTCAGGCGGTTTCCCCTGTTTCCAGGCGTTCGCCTTGTTTTCAATAGCAGACTTTGCTCCGGCGGTTAGCTTCTAAGTTCTTTCATATGGTCGATTCTCTTCTGGATAAGAGCGGCGGTCCCAATGTCTTTCCGGAAAAATAGCTTGCCGTGGAGGTTCTCAAGGGCATTCTGGGCAATTTTTTCGGCTGCAGCTATGGTTTCCGCAATCCCTACGACTGCAATGGCGCGGGAGGCTGTCGTGTAGATTTTCCCTTCTTTTTCGTAGACGCTGGCGTAGTAAATGGAAGCTCCTCCAATATCTCCTACAGTTACTTCGCTGTCCTTTTCAGGGTTATCAGGGTAACCGGCAGGAACTGCATATTTACACACAGTCGCTTTCTTGCTGAAGCTTACAGGCAGGCTTTCAAGGGTTCCTTTAACCACCGCGGACATAATTTCCACAAAATCGGTTTCAATGAGGGGAATCACGTTCATCGCTTCGGGGTCCCCGAACCTGGCGTTGAATTCTACTACTTTGGGGCCGCTGGCTGTAAGGATGAACTGCCCGTAAAGAACGCCCTGATAACCTGTTCCCGTTTCCTCACAGAGTGCCTTTACGGTATCCTGCATGATCCTCTTTGCTTTATCAAGATCCTCAGGGAGCATAAAAGGCAGGATTTCTCCGGCGTCAGTATATGAACCCATACCGCCGGTATTGGGTCCGAGATCTCCCTCATAAGCTCTCTTGTGGTCCTGCACTGCAGGGAAGAAAACAAGACTCTTTCCATCCACAAAGGCCTGAAGCGTGAACTCCTCTCCTATAAAGCGTTCCTCAATGACTACAGGCCCCTTATCAAGAAGCTCACTTGTATAGGCTTTAGCAGCTTCGAGGTCGGGGAGCTGGTCTCCCATAACTTTTACGCCTTTGCCTCCTGTCAGGCCTGAAGGCTTAATTGCAACATCGCCTAATTTTTCTATGAAAACGTGCGCAGGTTTCTCCTCTGTGAATACTTCATAGGCAGGGCAGCCTTCGATTCCGTATTTTTTCATGAAATTTCTCGCCCAGGCCTTGTCAAATTCTATAATTGCGCAGGCTTTTTTAGGCCCTACAACAGGAATTCCGACTTCCCAGAGCGCATCTGAAATTCCTGCTGCAAGAGGGGCTTCAGGGCCTACAAAGGCCATTTCGACGTTTCTGGCTTTTGCATACTCAACGACTTTTTCAATTTCGGTTTCCTTCTCAAGGAGAAAATCCTCACAGAGGGCGGCAATTCCGGGATTTTTTTTCACCATTAACGCATAAAGAGAGGGGTTATGCTTGCTTTTTTTAATTCCTTCGGCGATTGCATGTTCCCTTCCGCCTCCGCCAATAAGCAAAATTTTCATTTTTATTCTCCTGGTCTTAAAAAGCTTACCTTATTATGTTCAGGTCTGGTTTTAATATGTACTGATGATGAAATGAAATAAGAAAAGGTAATAAATTTTCAGTCCTCAAAACCTCTTAAAGTCACTCTACGCAGCTATCTATTTCTATTGATATTACTTTTTAATCTGAAACGATTATCTCTTAATCTGGAATGATTATTTTTTAACATGGAATGGTTACCTTTTAATCTGAAATGATTACCTTTTAATCTGGAATATAATGAAGGACTTCCTATTTCTCTATCTCTTCTGATAAATATCTTCTCATTGT
>CAYSZA010000361.1:0-2587 GCA_964435275.1 uncultured Methanosarcinales archaeon
GTGTAGACAGGGATATAATCGAGAACATTTTGAAAGCCGGAATGAATGCACCGTCTGCAGGAGACGAGCAGCCCTGGCATTTTGTTATAATTGACCAGCACGACCTGCTTGAGAAAATCTCAGAGATACACCCATATGCAAAAATGCTGAAGGATACGCCTGCTGCGATCCTTGTCTGCGGGGATCAGAATGTTCCGAAATTCAAGGATTTCTGGATTCAGGACTGCTCGGCTGCAAGTCAGAATATGCTGCTTGCCGCCCACGATCTTGGGCTTGGGGCTGTCTGGATCGGGATTTATCCTGCCGAAAAGATGGTCCGGGAAGTCAGGAATTTGCTAAGTGTTCCAGAGCACGTAGCTCCGTTTTCGATCATTGCAATGGGTTATCCGGCAGAGGAAAAGTCAGGCAGGTTGAGGTACGATACCTCCAGAATTCATAGTAACTCCTGGTAAAGCTTCAGGAATCATTGTAATGCTTGATAAGAATCAATGACTTTCGCCAGATAGGTCAGGCCCTGGAAGGCCCGTAATTATCGAAAGGATTTCTCAGTCTATGCCCTTTTCAGTTTTCGTTGAGGTTATCATTTACTTTTTATCCTTCCAGGTATAACTTTTATACTAATGATCAAACTTTTATATTTACTATCAAATTTTTATATCGACACTCAAATAATTTTTGGAAACCTTCTTTAATGAAAGGGAATAATTAAGTGCAAAATAAATAGTGTAAAGAGGGCTGATTTATGAAAAAGAAACTGGTATCAGGGCTCATTTTAGTTATAATGCTTTTTGCCGCACTGCCTTACTCAGCAGGAGCTGCTGACGAAAATATCCTTAAGCATACGAGTTCAGGAAACGCTTTCGGGGGTGGAGAGAACCTTCGGATTGACCAGGACATTAAGGGAGACCTGGTGCTCGCAGGTTCCCGACTTGAGATAAACGGGAATACCGGAGACGATTTCATAGGTGCGGGCGGAGAGCTAATTGTTAATGGAAACGTATCAGGAAACATTATCGCAGCCGGAGGCTCGATCAGGGTAAACGGGAACGTTGGCGGAGATGTAGCAGCAGCCGGCGGACAGATTTTCCTTTCCCGTGACAGTGTGGTTGAAGGCGATATCCTGATTGGCGGAGGGGAAGTAACACTTGACGGGACTGTTAACGGAAACGGGGATGTCTCAACTGGTACCCTCAGGACCGGCGAAAATTTCGAGCTTAAAGGAAACCTGAGCCTGCAAGCCGATAATTACCCTTCTAACCTGGAAAATAAAGTAGGAGGAAACCTGAATGTTACGCAGGTAAATGCAACGGAAGAGCAGCATCAGGGTGCTGCAGAAGGGTTCAGCATTTTCTTCTTTATCATCGGGCTGCTTGCATCCCTGGCTCTGGGTCTGATCCTTATCTACCTTTTCCCGGGTTTTGTAACCGGGATTGCGGAACTTGTAAAAGATTCGCCTCTGAAGACAGGATTGCTGGGCTTTCTAGCTCTGATTTTCCTTCCGATACTCTCGATAATCCTGCTTATTACTATCTTCGGGTGGGCTCTTTCTGTCCTGCTAATCCTGCTCTTTATACTCGCGCTGCTTATCGCGACAGTGCCTGTGAAATTACTTGCAGGTGAGATGATCTATACTAAGATCTTAAAAAAGGATGCCGGAAAAATGGTGTATTACCTTGTCGGAGCAGTTGTGTTTGCAATTGTGTATGAGATTCCTTTCGTGGGAGGGCTTATACGCTTTATTGCACTGCTTATCGGGCTAGGGGCGATAGTAGCCTGGCTTGCAATTCGCGCCAGGCCGACAAGTTAAATGGATTTGCTTCTGCGATTTGCTTCGGCGGGTAGAATCTCAATTTTTTGTTCAGGAAGCTTTCAGTTAGATTCAAAAGAGTTGAAGAAAAAAGGAGTTGAAGAAAGCCTGGAAAACTTGAGGAAACTGGAAAATTTAAGAAATCAAAAAGTTTGAGAAATCTGGAGACTCGAGTAATACTGAAAATCGGGAGGAAGTTCTAGGAGAGGATTCCAAGATAAGGTGTCTTCTCTGCCTCTAAAACCCGGCTTCTGAAACATACCACCTGTTTTTAAGTCCTTCCCGCAGGCAAAACGCCCGTGTAGATACATCAAAAATGAAGATTCCGTCGTTTTTATGTGCTCTGTAGATAAGGCTCAAAAAGAAGAGGTTTTGAAGTTTTGGAAAAGATTGATAAAATGGAATTTCGGGGCATGTGGAACACATCTCTAAAAATTTCTACATAAGAAATTATATTTTACTCTAATAACGGCTCTGTCAAGTCTTCGGGGCAGGATATATTCAGGTTTGAGCTAGCTAAAGAAACGCTATTCTCCTCAGACTTTACTTAACCTGCAGATAAAATGATCTCGTTAACACTCTCCAAGCTTGAACTGCTCCTGCAGCTTTATATCTTTATGCAGCGGATAATTAAGCATAGATTGTTTTTAAGAGACAGAAATATGCCAAGAGGGATTATAATAGGTAATGGCAGGCTGGCTATTGCCTTTGATGGGGAATCGAGGATCAGGGATCTATATTATCCCCAAATCGGCCTGGAGAATCATGTAGGAGGCCATA
>CAYSZA010000362.1:0-2585 GCA_964435275.1 uncultured Methanosarcinales archaeon
CAGGCCGTCCTCCCGAGACGGGACTCGGGGGACAAAATTAATTAATGATCGTGCTTGTACTTCTTTGAACTACTTAAAATCTTACACAACAGTCAGGATTGATATGGAAAGGAACAGCATGGATGCCCTCCTTGAGGCCATCGAAGTGAGAGCCAGGTCGAACAGGGCCAGAGTAGCTATGGGAATTAGGGACCCAAATCCCAAAATACTCGAGAGTGCCTGGAAAGCCCAGGAAATGGGATATGCGCAGGTCATCCTGGTGGGGGTTAAAAAAGAAATCGACGAGATCGGTACAGAACTCAGGATAGTGGACACGGATGAGCCCGAAAAGATTCTTGCAGAACTTATGGTTTCAGGAAAGGTCGATGCAGTCATCAGGGGCACGGCAAAGGCATCAGGAACCCTTGCCCACCTCAAAGAGGTCCTCGGAAAGAAAAGAATCTGTCGGCTTGCCCTGCTCCTTACGGCTGATGGAACGCCCTTCTTTCTCGCCCCTGTAGGAATCGATGAAGGAAATACTATTGCAGACAAGCTAAGGATGATAATACTCGGTGCCGAACATATAAGGAGATTTGGCATAGAGCCTGCTGTCGGCGTGCTTTCCGGAGGCAGGATTGGGGATGTAGGAAGGAATAGACGTGTCGACAGAACCCTTGCTGATGGAGAATTAGTGACAAGGCTAGCTATAGAGCTCGGGATCAATGCTAAGCACCATACGATTCTTATTGAAGACGCCATAAAAGAATCGAACTTTATTGTGGCCCCTGACGGAATATCGGGAAACCTTATCTTCAGGACAATTGCTTTCCTTGGTGGGGGCGACGGACTTGGAGCCCCGGTACTGATGGATGATTTCGTTTTTGTAGACACATCAAGAGTAGGCGGACATTTTACAAAAGCCATAATGCTTGCGAGTGCACTGTCTCACATGAAGAAGGAAAGACAACAGGTGATTCATTGAAAACTATTGCAGAGGGATGGCCGATAGTAAAAGGCGACTATATTGTAGGAAATCCGAGATCCCGGATTGCGGTCGTAACTCTTGCAAGCCAGATAAATTCCTCACCTGAAGCGGCCCTGTGGGGAAGTTCAAAAACCGAAAATCTGGGAGTCGAAAAAATAATCGTAAACATCATCTCAAATTCCAACATCAGGTACATCCTCGTCTGTGGGATGGAATCGAGGGGACATCTGTCAGGTCATTCTCTGCTTGCAATTCATGCAAACGGAATTGATGAAAAAGGCAGAATTATCGGCTCTGAGGGAGCGATCCCTTTCATAGAAAATATATCCAGGGCAGCAGTCGAACGCTTCCAGGAGCAGGTGGTGCTTCTTGACAGGATAGGATTGACTGACCTCAAAGAAATTACGAAAATCGTTAGAAGGTATAAGGACCAGGGAGAGGCTTATCCGGATGAGCCTTTTGTGGTCTCTTCGCAAAAGAAAAAGCAAGCTATTTTCACAGCTCCTCTCTCAGGGGATATAATAATCTCCGACGAACTGGTTATGGATGCAGCTGCAGGAATTGTCTGCCAGACAAAAGATTTCTAGTTTCCAGTTAAGATACCTGTTTCCAGCGTAAGTTACGGACGTTTCAAAATAAAGTCGTAACCTGTAGATTTTGAGGGTGTAAAAATGTTTAAGTTCCAGAAAGAACAGGAAATCGTTAATATTGCAGGAGTGAAGATAGGGGGACAGCCAGGAGAACTTCCGACCGTGCTTGCAGGAACTATCTTTTATAACAAACATGAAATTGTAGAAAATGCTGCAAGAGGCCTATTTGACCGGGCAGCTGCCGAAAAATTGATAAATCTGCAGGAGGCAGGTTCGGAAGAAACAGGAAATCCACATATTATCCATATTTTCGGTACTACCCCTGAAAGCATTATTCGTTATATTGATTTTGTATCAGAGGTTTCAGAAACTCCCTTTCTTATCGACTCTCCCGAAGGAACCATACGTTCACGTGCCGCAGAATATGTCAGCGAGGTAGGGCTTGCAGACAAAGCAATCTATAACTCCATAAATATGAGCATAAATGCTTCTGAAATTGAAGCTCTTTCCTTATCCGATATTGACAGCTCGATTATCCTTGGTTTCAATGCAATGGATTCAACCCTTCAGGGAAGAATGGAACTGCTGGAAAATGGGGCAGGCCTTCTTGAAGAAGGATTACTTTCAATCGCAGAAAGGTGTGGAATAGTTAACAAGCTTATAGATCCAAGCATTACTCCCATGGGGAACGGAGCAGGCGTAGCCCTCAGGATGACGATTACCGCAAAAGCAAAATGGGGTCATCCTACAGGTTCCGGGATCCACAACGCACCTTCGGCCTGGAACTGGTTGAATCAGAAGAGAGAAAAAGATCCTGTCCTTTACAAAATCTGCAATATCGGTTCAATCTGCTTGCAGCAGGCAGCAGCCGGAGATTTCATCCTCTACGGACCTATCGAGGATTCTCCATACGTGTTCCCTATGGCTGCCATGAGTGATATAATGATCTCTGAAGCTGTAGCTGACCTTGACACCGAGCCTGCCGCCCAGCATCCCGTAAACCTGCTCGTATGATTTTTACCGCCCGAGTT
>CAYSZA010000363.1:0-2571 GCA_964435275.1 uncultured Methanosarcinales archaeon
CGAAGGTATATAAGTTACTACTGTTTCCTACTTTTTTGTTTGAATAGACTGCAGAGACCTTTTTCCATATTGTGCTTCGATACAGGAAATAAGGCAGGAAATAGGAGTGGATAAAAAATTACTTATCATATAAAAGAAATAGGACAAAATGCTTTACAATTAAAAAACATACAGAGTCTCCCTGTCCTGAAAAGCTCACGCTAATTTTCCAGGGTCAGGGAGCCTTCTAAGGCGTCTAAAGTTTAATGTTTAAACTGGAGTTTAATGTTTAGACTGGAATCGGGATAATGAACAAATTCTGAAAGATTTGATACTACTGTATAGTGTTATCTGCACTCAAGAATTAAGCGGAAATTCCAGCCTGATACCTGTTCAGGCAGAAGCTTCCTTGGTCAGAATATAAGCAACCATCTCAGGATTGAGTTTGCTTTCCCTTGCGACCTTTTCTTCAATCCTCTCAGCAGGAGTTCCCTCCGATTTCAATTCCCTTATTTTCTCGATTACTGAAGAAGGAATACTGTAGTATTCGTTAATATCTTTCCTGTGTCCCCAGACATCACCCTCGATAAGCTGGATCCTCTGCATCTCAAGGAACATTTCTATAGATTTTGAAACTGTACGCCTGTAAGATTTGGGCAGTTGAATTACCTCAATTTTCGGACAGGTTTCAACGAGTGCAAAAATATCCTTGTTCGAAGGCCTGAACGCCAGATGAACAACACGTTCATTAGGATTGAGAGTAAATATTTCCTCTCTGGAACTAACTACTCTAATTTTCATGTATGAAATTCCCCCACTGTAAAGTTCTTATGTTTTTACCTCAATATAAACTACTTATACTTATTATAAATATTTATCTGCCCGCGCTTTTATTTTTTGCACAGTACTCTGTTTTAGATCTCCTGTCCGATGCTTTTAAGTGCTGGAAAAATGCCCGAAAAGGATAGAACCTGTAAAAATAATCATAAATCAGAAATTTTAGTCCCCGCAGGAATTTTCTCAGCAAAAAAACCCAGAAAAAAGTAATCAGTTGAGAGAACTATAAAATGCGGACTCTTGATTCCATACTGAGTACCGACCTTCAGAAGTTCTATTAAAATAAATCTGTTTCTGAACCTGTTCGAAGCACAGATTTATTGAACTTATAGAGTTTGAGAATCGGATTCTTGCAATACGGGATAGTGAGTTGAACCTCCAATATCATAAAGCTGGAGAGAAAAAGATATCCAGATAGTATGTAACACTTAATGTCAGGTTGCCTGAGGACTTCACATTTTAGACAAAGAGCCGGAAGAACCCAGGAACTAAGAACAAAAAGGATGAAATAATTTCGGAAGAAAGATATTCTTTGAGATATAAAATTGACACAAAAAGGAAAAAATACGTATATAAGTTGCCGCAGGAAGGAAATCCAGGAGATAAGCCTGATCTAATTGTCCTTTTTCAATTAATTATTAGCATGAACTTTGTAAGAAATTAAATCTTCATGGCTTTTTTCCACTGAAAAATTTCCTGGAGATTCTGGCTCAGCAAGTTGAATATATCAGCATTTTATAGTATGGGACTATCCTGCAGTATATGGAAAAGGAAAGGGCTGAATAATGTTTCAACCCTGAGAAATTGCTTTCGAGACTTAAATTATCCGGAACCTGTAAATTCAGGCAAAGGGATGTTTTGCAGATTCTTTTTTAACGAGCGCTTCTTCAACAGTCGGCCTGCTTTCCATAGCCCTTGCTATTGCAAGCTTTGTTGCTTCGTAGTTATATTCGTAAACTTTGTCCTTATCTTTTGCATCCCATTCAATAAACACAGACACGATAATAAAAATGTCATCAGCATGTTCTTCAGGGAGCACGCCATCAGCCACAGAGTCCATGACTGCCTTTGCAACCGCAGCCTGAGCCGGCCCAAACATAAGCGCAGCTTGTGATACGTTTTTTATCGTTACTTTGTTTACGAGCAGGGTTACAGGTTTGGGCTGGACATTTGGTTCAAGGACAGCAAGAAGTGGGGTATGACCTTGCCTGGGCATTGCAAGCGAGTTCATAAATGCGGCCTCCACTGGCCCTCCTCTTGGCCCGATGACAAGGTCTATATGTGCAACTTCCGGACCGGAGCCTATCAGAGCTTCTCCTACGATACTTTTTAAAATATTTTTGGCCAAATTAACACCTCTCAGCTTTTATTTATAACAGAAAGCCCAATACCCGAAATTCCTTAATACAGAGAAGGAAATTGATCTTAAAGACGTAAATTAATAAGATAGCAGTCAGGTATCAGGTGTAATTACTCCTGTTATGGAGAATGGTTAAGCCTGTAATACTTTTACACATACATAAGTAATTTCCCAGTTCTCTTTTTGACAATATACTGAAAATCAATACTCAGGATAAAGTATAGAAAAAATAAATAAGTTCCTTAAAAACGGGAATTACTCAAACAAAGCTTTCAGAGGCGAAATCCTGCCGACAAAGCCTTGAGTAAAGGACTGAATTAAAATCAATATTTAAAAAGAAATTCCCGAAAGGATCTCAAGTCTTTTGCTCCAGTGATCCAGCCCTCTTTTTGCTG
>CAYSZA010000364.1:0-2570 GCA_964435275.1 uncultured Methanosarcinales archaeon
CGGGCCCAGTCCGAGTCCTGCGTAAATTCCGGTATTAAAAAGCCCCATTGCAAAGCCGCTTGAGCTGACTCTGGAAACGGCCATAATCAGCCCTACAACTGCAGTTCCCCCTCCTGCACCCATCAGGAGGAAAGCCAGTAAGGGCAGCTTTACCGAGAGAAAGATGCCTGCTGCTGCAAGGATTATTCCTGTTCTTACTATGTTTTTGGAATTGATGTCTACCCTGCCTGCAACCAGTGAACTCAGCATTGCAGCCAGATAAGAAGCTGAAATCGCCATCCCGAGTTCGGGTTTTGTCAGAAAACCAGCACTATAATCAGGGTAGTTTGCAGTTAACATACCTGTGGTTCCATAAAGAACTACCGAAATCCACCAAATCTTACCGAAATCAGTATTAAACATAGTTTTCCTGGCTTCTTCCAGGTAACTTTTTAGTTCGGGAAACAAAAGGGTATCCTCCTGGTTCTCTACATAATTTCCACTTTCTGTGAATGTAAACTTCCTTTCTCTTCTGTCCAGAGAGAGCAGTTCTCCGACTTCTGACAGAAGAAGAATGCAGGAGAGTCCTGACAGGAAAGTGAAGCTTACTATTGCGGTTTTAATTCCAAACGTGGCAAGCACTCCCGAGAAAAAAACACCTGCAGCCAGCCCGGCGTTTAGCAGAAAATTAAATTCCCCAAGGCTTTGCTGGCTATCCTCCCATTCCGCAAGTATGGAAAAGGCTGCAGGAAAGAAAGCTCCACATCCTACTCCTTCTAAGAACCTGAAAATTCCAAGAATCCAAGGGCTGTCCGAAAAAACGATAACAAGACCTGAAAATGTAGTCAGCAGCATTCCAAATCTTATAACCTTTAGATTCCCGACCCTGTCTGCCAGGATTCCGAGGGGCACAAGGGCAAGCAGCGCTCCTATAAAATATCCGGAAAACAGAAGGTTAGAAACGGCAGAACCTCCGCTGTCTCCTCCAGCAAGTTCTGGAAGAACAGGGATTACTGCGTTTGAGAGGCCCTGGATCGCAAAAACTGAAGAATAAAGCGTTAATTTTTTGAGCTTCATAGGCTTTTCGATTTTTGTGTGTCAGCCCTATACTGATTTTGTATTCAATATTTATTTTCCCGGTTTCTAAAAACTCTCTTATTTCCAAACTGCTTTTGTTTCCCAAAAATACTCTGATTTCTAAAAATTCTTCCTGAATATCAGGAAATCTTGTGGGATAAATATCTTACGCAATATCCGTATTATTCGATCGAGTGAGCTTATTGATCCAAAATCTCGCTAAATACCTATCAAGGGATCTTTCATTCTTTCAGTATAAGGGCGCCTGCCAGGATACAGCCGTTTGCTATAAACAATTTCTCAAGACTCAGAAAGCCTGTAAAAAGCCCTGCAATAATCGGGGCAAGAGAAAGCCCTGCATAGATAGTCGTGTTAAAAAGTCCCATTACAAGACCCCTATCGGCATTCATTCTGGAAACAGCAAGGGCAAAGCCTACAGTTGCAACCCCGGACCCTCCGCCAAGGCTTGAGAACCCAAGCAGAGGATATTCTATTGCAGCGAGGGCTCCAAGGGCGGAAAACCCTATTCCTATTTGGATCAGGGTTTTTTCCTTTACTTTGAAATACCCTCCGGCAAGAGAGGTGAACATTGCACAGACATAAAGGCTGGAAATCGAGATTCCAAGCTGGGCTTTTGTTATACCGCCCAGACTGTAGTCAGGATAGTAGGCTACAAGCACCCCGATAGCTCCGTTAAGCAGGAAAGAACTGAGCCAGAGTTCTGAGTTGCTACGGTTCAGGAGCTCCTTAATTTCTCTGTAAGGCTTTCCGAAAAGGTCGGAGCCTTTCAATGCATCCGTTTTTTCTTCGCCCTCATAGCGAATCAGTCCTCTGTACCTTGAAAGCAGGTATAAGGTTAAAAGGGAAGCTATAACTGTAAAGATAAGGATTGCTCCTTTGAGATATATATCTGCCAGTAACCCTGCGAAAAAGGCTCCTGCTGCCAGGCCGGCATTGTAAAGGAAAGCAAATTCTCCTATATAACGCCCAGGATCCCGGAGTTTTGATAATACAGCAAAGGCAGCGGGGAAAAAAGCTCCACAGGAAGAACCTTCTATAAATCTTGCAATAAAAAGAATCCAGAGGTTTTCGGAGAGCAGGATTATCAGCCCTGA
Source organism: uncultured Methanosarcinales archaeon (assembly GCA_964435275.1). Classification (GTDB taxonomy): domain Archaea; phylum Halobacteriota; class Methanosarcinia; order Methanosarcinales; family Methanosarcinaceae; genus Methanosarcina. The sequence goes on from CAYSZA010000364.1 coordinate 2,172, forward strand.
AATGGCCGTCAGAATGATACTTAATCCTATGAACTTAAAATTTCCGAACCTATCCGCTAGAATTCCAAAGGGGAGCATTGTTCCCAGGGCTCCCAGGAAGTAGGCGGAAAAGAGCAAGCTTGAAGCAAACCCTCCGGAAGAACTGTTACTCAGGTTCGCAAGCTCCGGAAGTATAGGGATAACAGCGTTAGAGAGCCCCATTATTGTAAAAGCTGCTCCGTAAATTAAAAGCCTGTGAAGGTTCATAGCACTAAAAACCCTTGATTAAGTATATAGTTTCTTGTCGCATCAATCTTCTGAAATCCACCTCCCGGAGGCTAAAATGCCCGGAAGGAAGCCTTAAGGGTTTCTTCAGCCATTCGCAGGATTTTTATCCATTGCATATTTATAAAATGCGTA
>CAYSZA010000365.1:0-2556 GCA_964435275.1 uncultured Methanosarcinales archaeon
GCCTGTGAAGAAGCAGGCATCCTGCCTGATCTCCTTGTCCAGGTAGAAAGGACAGGACAGGACTATGTAACCGTTATTATAGAAGACAACGGGCCTGGAATTATAAAAGAGCAGATTCCAAAGGTTTTTGGAAAACTCCTTTACGGTTCGAGGTTCCATGCCCTCAAGCAGAGCAGGGGGCAGCAGGGAATAGGGATTTCCGCGGCTGTGCTCTATTCCCAGATGACTGCTGGCAGGCATACGAAAATTCTCTCAAAGACCAGTTCCGATGCGCCTGCCCATTATTACGAACTCATGATCAATACAGGCACAAATGAGCCTGAAATCCTGATAGATGAGATTAAGGACTGGTTCCGCCCCCACGGGACCCAGGTAGAACTGGAGATGAGGGCTGCCTATGTAAAAGGAAGAAGGCAGTCCATTTATGAGTATCTGAAGGCTACAGCTATTGTAAATCCTCATGCAAGGATTACGCTTATCGATCCTGACGGCAATGAGGAAGTTTTTGAAAGAGCCACGGATAAGATGCCTGACCCTGCAGAAGAAATTCTGCCCCATCCTGAAGGAATTGAGCTTGGAACTCTTATGAAAATGCTTCATTATACAGAGCGTCAGAGGCTTGCTCCTTTTCTTCGATACTCATTTTGTAAAATCGGCCTGCTTACTGCAGACGAAATCTGTAAGGCTGCAGGGCTTGATCCGGAAATCGACCCTCACGCCCTTGGCCGCCATGAAGCAAGAAAGTTAATTGAAGCATTTGAAAAAGTAAAGATTATGGCTCCTCCTACTGACTGTCTTTCTCCGATCGGGGAAGAGCTGATCTACAGAGGGCTTGAAAAAGAGACAAATGTGGACTTTATTGCCACAAGCACGCGGAAACCTGCAGTGTACTCAGGAAACCCCTTTGTAGTGGAAGTAGGGCTTGCATACGGGGGAAATCTTCCAAAAGAAGATAAGATAAGCATTATGCGCTTTGCTAACCGTGTGCCTTTGCTCTATCAGCAGGGAGGCTGCGTTACTACACATGCTGTAGAAGATATCAAGTGGAAACAATATGGCTTAAATCAGCCAGGTGGAGGAATTCCTATCGGGCCTGTTATCCTTCTTATCCATGTTGCTTCCATCAACGTGCCCTTTACATCAGAATCAAAGGACGCGATTGCAGATATTCCCGTGATAAAAGAAGAAGTAGACCTTGCAGTGAAAGATGTCGCAAGAAAACTTAAGCAGTACCTGAGCAAGCAGGATACCCTCAAAAAACGCCGGGAAAAAGAGATAATTATTACGAAAGTGCTCCCGAAAATGGCTTTAAAGGTCGCCAATATTCTGGACAGGGAAGTCCCTGATATCAGCCCTGTTGTTGCAAAGATTATGGGAAATTTGCTCGTACACAGAAAAGTGAAAAAGAATGAAGACGGGACTGTGGATATTGTAATAAAAGTAAAAAACTTCGGAAGCTCGACACAGTCCTTCAGGGTTCATGAGATGCTCCCCTGGACAATTAGCAGGGCAAAACCCGAACCAAAGATTGTGACTATGGGTAACGATTACGATTATATCTGGGACATCTCGTCATCAACAGGGTCTTCAAAGGTGCTCAGCTACAGGCTAGAGTCTGTAACTGATAAAGAACTCGAAAAACTTCCTCAACTTATTGTTGAAGGGCTTGAAGAAGAACTTGTCACCGGGGCAAAAGCCTTTAAGGGGTTATGAAATGGCCGGAGAAGCAAATAGTAAAACAGCTCAGGGAGATGCTCTGGCAAGAGACCGACTTCTTGAGCTTGCAGAAAAGATCTACAGGCAGTTTGAAGAAGAGCTTATTCCAAGCGTCAGCTTGCCTAGCCGAACAAAGGCAAACATAGAATATTCCGAAGATAGCGATGTCTGGGTCTATGGAGACAGAGAAAGCGAAAGAAGTGCGAAAACCGTAAAAGGCGCTTTTCAGCTTCTGAAGACTACTTATGCGACAGACTTCCTTATAAAAGAACACCTGGCACATAACCGCGGCTCAACGCTTCGAGAACTTTACTATATCTCGGAAGGCTGGGACGCTGCCAAGTTTAAGGAACAGGCTGAAAGCGACCGCCTGATCGAAGACCTGGAACTCCTCACCAGCCTCCAGAGGGAGTATTTCCATATGCGTCCCGAAGAAGACGGGGCTACCATGTTTGGGCCTATCGAAATTTCGGAGCAGACAAAGCGGGGAGAGCGGAATATCCACTGCCAGAAAGATGTTGGTGAGGGAGGATACCAGATTCCTTTCAACGTTGAGAACATCGAGTTTAAGTCCCACGACGCCAGCATGATAATAGCTATAGAAACCGGTGGTATGTATGCCAGATTAATGGAAAACGGTTTTGATGAAGCCCACAATGCAATTCTTGTCCATCTCAAAGGCCAGCCCGCAAGATCAACCAGGCGGATGATCAAGCGCATGAGCGAGGAATTAAGCCTTCCTGTAGCTGTCTTTACTGACGGTGACCCCTGGTCTTACAGAATCTTTGCCTCCGTTGCCTACGGGGCTATAAAAAGCGCTCATCTTTCGGAATTCATGGC
>CAYSZA010000366.1:0-2551 GCA_964435275.1 uncultured Methanosarcinales archaeon
TGTAAGTGGTCGAATTTCATCAATGAGTTTATCAGAACGAGTCTGGTAGCGCTCAGGTTTGCATATACATAAATTTTAAGTAAATGGTGTCAAGGAATAAATTTCCATAACTCAATTCCGTAACTCAATTCCGTAACTCAATCTGCAGATCCTCTATCTCCTTCCTGTATTTTATTATTTGAGATTCGCTGGCTCTTATTTCAGCGCATAAACCATGTAAATTGGACCCAGGAACTTCCTGTGGTGTCATTAGAAAGGATTTACCAAGAGACAGAAATCTTACCGAAAGTTCTTGTTTACTCATCTTAGCTCTCTGGATCAGCTTTTCTTCTAACTCCTGCCATGGATATGTATACTCAGTGTTGTCTGATATACTCTTTATTTTTTCCTTAATCTGAACCTGAAGCTTCATTTCCTGGAAATTCCTGGTGTCCAGGATTTCTTTATCAGTCTCCAACTCTTCGATGGCTTTGAAGATTGGTTTTACCGAATTCAAAACTCTTGCTGTTGAAGAGGAGTTTACAATTTTCTCTCCGATTTCAACCCACCTGTTATCTTTGTTCCAATCAAGTACCTGATTAATCCCTTTCAGATACATCACTTTGGTTTCGGTTTTTACCCTATAAAAAAATCCAGCTTTTTTACTTCGCAGCTTATATATCTCTTCATCTCTTTTAATAATCTCAGCCTGAATTTGAAGTACATGAGCAAATACCTTTGCCAGATAAGGGTCAGTTTTGACAGCTTGCGTTTCCTGTTCGAATAATGTTTTTGTGAGTTGATAACATAAACTTTTGTACTGTTTATCCAATCTTTTAAGTGATTGCTGGATATCTTTTACTATTTTTTCAGATTCCCTCCACCTGAACCTTAATTCTCTAATTGCTTGTATATTCGCTTCAATTTTTCCAAGAGTATCTTGCTTGCCCAGAACAAATATTATGTCTTTATCCAGACTCTTAAAAGAAAAGCCTTCTTTATATTTAGAAAGCAACCCTTCTCCGATTTTCCTTTCAGACTCCTCTATGTCGATTTCAATCTTTTGAATCTGCTTTTTACATGAAAGTATCCTCAGGTTAATACACTCGGGCCTAAACCTTTCTATCCATTCGTCTGGTACCCTTGATATACTGTTTTTTATCCCGGCATTGAAACTTTTAAGATATTGAATGAAAGAAGAAGGTTTGGTTAACGCGTCTGGAGATAAATTAGCCTCGTTTAAGTTTATAACTTTGTTTTTCTTCATTACCTCGTTAGCAGTTTCCGATATCGTTTGACCGGCCTTTCGAAGAAACCCAGCTCCCCGAGTCAGTTCTAAAGTGTTTAGATCTATAAGCCAGGTCTCAACAAAAGTCCTTCTGAACAGATGCATATCATGTCCGTAATTTTCAATGAATTTTTTTGCAATTTCGATGCTTTCAGGATCTCTGAATCCAAAACATAATATCAGTACACATTGTCCCGTTTCCAATACAGATAAAGAATACTTATCTGTAAAATACAGGAAAGAATCATGAATATTTTTGTATAGCAAGATCAGATCCTCTTCATTTACGAAATCCATTACCTTTGCACAAAAAATTAGTGGTTTCCCATTTGAATAAGCTATTCCTGATACAGGAAAGCTTTTTCTACATATTTCCCAGTGACTTTTCAAAATATTAATTCCTTCAAGATTTGAACTATCCTGTTCAACAACAAGTAGAGATAACGGATTGCTGCCAGGAAAGGTGCCTGCACGTAAGGATGCTATTACCCGATTTCTTTTTTCCTCATCACTTTCAGATCTTATGCCAGAGCATTCAATTTCTGACATGCATCCTATACTATCAATGAAATTTTGGGCACAGTAGTAAAAAGCGGGCTCATCCATCTTTCCACCCCATACGCTTACCCCAGTTTATAAGTAAGAAGCATCATCGATTTTAATTTATAGTAATAGTTATTCATCATTTACCCAATTTTATCTTAACCGTATTCAGATCTCCTGCATATATTCATTTTGGACTAAATTTCCTTAAGACAAATGCGAATCTTTATTCAGTTTCGTTAACTGAGAACGCTTTAAACCTTGTGCCCTCCTTTTGTCCGAAATAAAAAAGGTATTTCTAAGGGTGACTGTACCGAGCGTGATACTGGTAACTTAAAATATCGAACCTCAAGCAAGTATCGGATATCAGCTTGTTTATAAAGCTACAAGATTCTTCCAGCAGTAAAAAATAAGTATCGAATATCAGGCTGCTTATAAAGCTACAAGATCTTCCCGGCAGTAAAAAATTCGTGAAGAAAAGGCATTAAACTTCCTCATGGGTCGTTGTCTATTTTTCAGCATAGACCTAATTGGAAGATTTAAAATAGAATCAAAATAGAATCACGCTAACACTTTAGGGAAATAACCCACAAAAGTTCTATTTCCTGCTACCGGAGGTCTGCCCCTGAAAGAAAAGCTTCTTGAAATTAAATCCGCATTTATGGACTATTTTAAAGAGCGGGAAGCCGAGATTAACGGCTCTCTCCTTGCCGTGCTGTCCGGGGAAAACCTCCTCTTCCT
>CAYSZA010000367.1:0-2550 GCA_964435275.1 uncultured Methanosarcinales archaeon
ATTCCTTTTATTCATAAGCGTGGAGTGCCGAAATATACGGGAAATCATATTTTTTGTACTTTTTTCTCCTCATTCCGTTTTTTTCGGACCCAGTACTTTATGTGCCTGCTTATAAACTCGCCCATTTTTCATCCAAATTCATTCTGTTATTTCACTTCCTATTTGAGCCTGTTCTTTTTTAAAAGTAGAGAGTATTTTTTATACCATGAGGATATTGGTATTGTGTTCGTACCAGAGGATTAATGACAGATTTCCTGCGCATTATTAATTTGATTATTTTCCTGTCTAATTCCACATTATTATCTTTTAGTCTAAAACCGCTATTAGGAAAACTATTGAGGAAGCTTACCCATGAAGTATATTGTAGTTACCGGTGGGGTGATGAGCGGGCTTGGAAAAGGCATTACCATCGCATCCATTGGCAGAAACCTTAAAAACAAAGGTTATAAAGTTACGGCTATCAAGATCGACCCTTACATCAATATTGATGCAGGCACCATGAGCCCCTACCAGCACGGGGAAGTCTTTGTGCTCAAGGACGGAGGTGAAGTTGACCTGGATCTTGGGAATTACGAGCGGTTCCTTGATACGGAACTTACCAGGGACCATAACCTCACCACAGGCAAGATCTACCAGGAAGTAATCTCCAAAGAGAGGAGAGGGGACTACCTCGGAAAAACCGTCCAGATTATTCCCCATGTTACAAATGAGATCAAAAACAGGATCAGGAAGGTTGCAGCTCGCAGTGGTGCTGATATCTGTCTTATTGAAATCGGAGGGACTGTTGGGGACATTGAGAGCATGCCCTTCCTTGAGGCTGTACGCCAGATGCACAGGGAAGAACCCTCCGAAAACATCGTATTTATTCATGTGACCCTTGTCATGGAAGACCTCCAGGGAGAGCAGAAAACAAAACCCTCCCAGCATTCAGTAAAAGAACTCCGGGCGCTTGGGCTCAGTCCAGAAGTGATAGTTACAAGGTCAAAAACTCCTCTTCAGGAAAGTGCCAAGGAAAAAATCGCCTTATTCTGTGATGTACCCCAGGAACTGGTTATCAGCGCCCACGATGCCTCCGATATTTATGAAGTGCCTCTTGAAATTGAGGAACAGGGACTGACCACCCAGCTCATGAAACACCTGCAACTCGAATCAGATGTCGAAAATAATGGGTGGAAAGAGATGGTCGCAAGGATGAAATCCACAACCGACACGGTCAACCTGGCAATCGTAGGAAAATATACGAATCTTGAGGATTCTTACCTCAGCATCCTTGAAGCTGTCAAGCACGGAGGAATTGATAACGGATGCAGGGTTGATGTCAATATGGTTGAAGCCGAAACCCTGGAAGATAATTCGGCCGAGATTGAAAAGCTGATACAGTATGATGGAATTCTTATCCCGGGCGGTTTTGGCGGGCGCGGTACTGAAGGCAAAATGCTGGCAATCAAGTTTGCCAGGGAAAATGATATTCCTTTCCTCGGGATCTGCCTGGGAATGCAGCTTGCTGTCATCGAGTTTGCCAGGAATGTGGCCAGGCTTGAAAAGGCAAACAGTACAGAATTTGACGAAGATACTCCTTACCCTGTGATTGATATCCTGCCTGAGCAAACCGGTGTTGCGGACATGGGAGGAACAATGCGTCTCGGGGACTATGAAGCCATCCTTAAAGAAGGTTCGATCGCCGCGAAAATCTATGGAACAAATTACATTGTTGAACGCCACCGCCACAGGTATGAAGTAAATCCGGAATTCGTTGACAGGCTTGAGTCTTTTGGCATTGTCTTTTCCGGCAAAAACAAGAACAGGATGGAGATTGCCGAGATTCCTGGCAAGCGTTTCTTCTTTGGTTCCCAGTTTCACCCCGAGTTCAGGTCAAGACCGGGAAGGCCATCTCCCCCATTCAATGGTCTTGTCGGAGCAATGTGCAAGTACAGGAAGGAAAGAGAAGGGCGGTAATTCAGGTAAAATTATTTGAGGGAATCTTTCACTTTCAATTCCCTTTCTTATCCTCTTTTCAAAATTCCCTTTCTTATCCTCTTTTCAAAATTCCCTTTCTCATCCTTTTTTAGTCCTGTATCGGATAAATTCAAAGTTTTAATTCAGTATCTTAATTCAGTATCCTTAATCTAATTTAGTACTCCTGCTAAAAAATTTTTACTTCGCGGGAAACTGATAAATACTCTTAAAACTGAAAATGATGAATTACGCGATATCTACTTAAGGCATGTCAAATCATTAACGCCTGAACAGATATTGAAATTTCACCAAAATCTATGAAGGTATGCACTATGGCAATGTCTAAAAAAGATATGGATAAGAAGAAGAGCGCTAAGAAAGAAAAGATGGAAGAGCTTGAAAAAATGGCTTCTGCAGGCAGCAAGGATGCCAAAAAGAAGCTTGCGAAGGAAAAGAAGAAAAAATAATCCCTCAATAAGTATTTCTTTTCTATATAGCGTGTGAGAAGATCCGGGGACTATTTACCCCGATCCCATCAATTTTTAAATTAAAGCTCCAGACAAAGTATTATTAAGCTTTTTTCTTCCATTATTT